>JAUVQS010000014.1 GCA_030598025.1 Acidimicrobiia bacterium
TGAGGCGATCGAGAAGCTCGATGGATCAGATCTCGACGGTCGTCGTCTGACCGTCAACGAAGCGCGTCCGCGGCAAGAACGCGGCGGTGGTGGCGGCGGGCGCTACTAGGCAGACGTACTAGGTACCACGTACTCCGTACAACGTACTTTGACTCCGGGCGCAGGTCACACGACCTGCGCCCGGTTCAATTGGGGCGTGGCGAATCGGCGAATCGCGGATTGCGGATTGCGGATTGCGGATTGCGGATTGCTCCGAATCAGTCGATCGCTCTGGCGATATCCCGAAATCCCAGTCCGATTAGGTAGAACGCAGCCGAAAACAGGCTGATCGCCATAGCCGCCGACACGATCGCCTCCCACGGAATCCCGGCCCGATTTCCGGGAGGCAAAGACATGGCGAAGAAGATGATCGTGCCCCAGTTGAGCCGCGTATCACTGAAGCCGAGAAACGATACGAAGCCGTCGGCAACAATCGCACCGCTGGCCCCGACCAGCATGTAGAGGGCGGCAACGGGCACGAGGTGCGGCAAGAGATGCTTCAGGATGATCTGCTTGGCCCCGGCGCCGGCCACCCGGGTGGCGTCGATGAACGGCCTGCTCAACACGGTGAGGGCTTGACTCCGCAGAACTATGGCGGCTCCGGAGGCTCCAGAGACGACTCCATAGATCACCCCGAACGCCAATGGACTCAAAGAGTCACGGAACGGACCGGCTCCGAGAATCACCATCAGAAGTGGCGCCGGCAGCAGCTGCAACGTATCGGACACCTCAGTCATGAGCATGTCGGTTGCACCGCGCCGGTAGGCCGACGTAGTTGCGACGGCTAGACCGACGATGGCCGTCGTGAGCGCCGCGGAAAGGCCAACGACGAAACTCGGGGTGCTGGCGGCCAGCACCATCGACAGCACGTCTCTGCCGAGATTGTCGACCCCCAATGGATGCTCTGCCGTAAACGACTCGGGCAGCGTCACCTCCGGCACCGTGTCGCCCACCTCGACGAACGGGTTCCACATGCGGGCCAGCATCAGTTGAATCTGTGTCGAGTCGTCCGTCACGACCTCGACGACTTCCTTCTCGATGACGATGTCGTCGTGTCCGTAGACCGGGTGATACGTCGCCCGATCCCACACGGTCGCCATGAGAAGGGGATGGGCGATGGCGGCCAGCGCGTACAGTCCGATGAGGAACAGTCCGAACATCGCCAGTTTGTTCGATCGGAACCGCCCCAACGAGATCCGCCACCAGGACCGGTGCCTCATATCGCCATCTCCGACGATCGGTCGGTTTGGCCGTAGCGAGTGCGTGGATCAAGCATGGCGTGCAGCACGTCCAGCACGATTCGGGCACCCACCGAAATGACGCCAATGAACAGCAGCCCGCCGACCACCAGCGGGTAATCCCTGGCCGTCAGAGAGGTGAACAGCACTGAGCTCAACCCGGGGAAATTGATAGAAGCTCCGTAGTGGGCGGGAACCGAGAAGGCGTACTCAACAATCACCAGACCCGACAAGACGAACGGAAGCGACACCACAAACCGACTGAGAGCAGGCAACAGAGCGACCCTCGCTGCATGGCGATCTCTCACTTGTTTCTCGGACATGCCGAGTGCCCTGGCGGTCTGGATGTACCCCTCCTGCGAGACACCGTCCATCGCCGCCTCCACTACCAGGATGATCTCGCCGATGGTCAGGATGGCAACGGCTGCCAGGGGAAGTGACAACAAGAAGAGGATGTCCAGGGCTTTCGCCCGCTCACCGAGGTACTGCCAGAAGGCGAGATTGAGTCCCACCCACAGCACGAACAGCACCCAACCGGGAATTCTCTTCCGGAAGACGCGCCGAAATGGCCGTTGCATGGCCAGAACCAGCACACCGATCACGACGAAGGCTGCAGCCATCTGCCAGAGAAGCGGTTCACCGTCGACCGGTATGATCATGAACGCTCGGCCGACTCGAATCCCGCCCTGATCAACATCATCGAGATTGATCATCGAACTCCGACCGCCCAGGCCGGCCAGTTTGATCCATCCCACCGCCAGGACGAAGGTCAGGAAGGGTGGAAAAAGGGTATGGGTCGTCACCGCGCCGAGCCGAATGATGCCCTTGAGGCGTCGGTTCTTCGACCACCCGACGATCTTCCCGAGCCAATGCCCGCTCAAGAACGCCAGCGTGACGGACAGTGTGAAGATCAACAGGCTCCAGGGTAGAAGTGTTGTCATGAGATCGAGGATCGGCCGCCCATCGGTAGTTTCACCGAACCTTCCCTGCACGAAACTTCCCATGAAGCGCCACCACTGCCCGAACACCGACCGGTCGAGGCCCAACTCGGCCTGCAGAGCTGCGCGACGTTCGCCGAGACCCGGCATGAAGTTGTTGGTGAAGTCGCCCGGCATCATGACTTTGGCGACGAAGAACACGACGGTGGCGAACAGAAACAGCGTGATAATTGAGGAGATGATTCGCCGGACCAGGAAGCGTCCCATGGGCCGTTGAGGCTAGCGCCGATGAAGGCCGCCCATTTTCAATCGACCGTCGACATCGGCCTATCGTCACGGCATGGGACGAATCGCTCTAATCATCCGGGTCTTATCCGCAATGTTCATTGCCGTGGTCGGGAGGACATTCCGCAGAATCTTGCGCGGCCCAATCGTCCCAACGTGGTCGTGGTCGGTGGAGATGACCGTCGTGGCGGCGAGGGCGCTGGTCATGTCGAGCGCCCGGGGAGGTGATCGAACAGACCGAAGAGCTTTGGAGGCGAAGCTGAATCCGCGGCTGCCGCCGGGTTTGCGCGGCCTGGTCGCGGTGCGCCCGGGATCCGTCGGCAATGTTGCCGGGGAGTGGCACGAGCGACGTGGGCCATTCGAAGACCAGGCAACGATCCTCTACTTACACGGCGGGGCTTACGTTTCAGGCAACCCCGCAACGCATCGAAGGTTTGCAGCCCGTCTCACGTGGGAATCCCATGCCCGGACCTTCGTCCCCGACTACCGGCTCGCTCCTGCCGATCCGTTTCCGGCGGCAATCGACGATGCTCTGGCCGCCTACACGGGGCTGCTCGAGGCAGGCATCGACCCCAATCGGCTCGTCCTGGCCGGTGACTCTGCCGGCGGCGGCCTGGCCGCGGCGTTGCTGCTTCGGCTGCGGGACGAAAGCCGGCCGCTGCCGGCCGGAAGCGTTCTCTTCTCGCCGTATACAGATTTGGAACACCGCGGTAAGAGCCTGGTTCGGAATGCTCCGACGGACTACCTGCCACTGGGCGAAGCTCGCCCGAATCTCGACTACATCGGGTCGGCCGACCCCCGTCACCCCTATGTGTCTCCGATGTACGGTGACTTCAGCGGAATCCCCCCGATGCTCATCTTCGCCGGTGGGAAAGAGATGATCCTCGACGACTCGATCAATCTGGCCGAGGCGGGCCAACGAGATGGCGTCGACGTCGAACTCATCATCGAGCCGGACATGTTTCATGTGTGGCCGGCCCTCATTCCCAATCATCCAGCGACCGGGCGAGCGGTGGCGAAGGCTGCGGAGTTCGTGATGGAGCGAACTCAGAGGCGTGAGCACTGAGCCGTGAGCACTGAGTCGTGAGCCATGAGCCGCCGCAGCCAGGATCCCGGATCCGAACAGGGTGCCGTCGGCTCTCTACACTGCTCCGATGCTCATCGCCGACACCGCCGCAGTCATCGCCTCGGTGCTGGCGGTAGTCACTCTCATCCCGCAGATCAGGAAGCTGTGGCGCACGAGAAACGCCGAGGGCGTGTCGGCTACCTGGGCGGCCCTCGGGGCGGTCTCGAACGGAGCGTGGACGGCCTATCTGTGGTCGCAGGCCCTTTGGCTGGCGACGCCATCTACCTCGGTCATGGCAATCTTTTATCTGGTCACCCTCTTGCTCATCGGATGGACGGGCCGACCGATCTTGCGTGCAACCTCGGTAAGCGCGCTGTGGGCCTCGCTGCTCACAGCCGGCGGCGTCATCGGCGGCTGGCCGGGGCTCGGCCTTATCCTCGGGGTCTCATTCGGTGTCCAGGCGACGCCATCGATATGGACTGCATTTCGCACGTGGAGTCCACGGGGGATCAGCACCGGAACGTGGCAACTCATTCTCATCGAAGGTGTCCTGTGGAGTGTCTACGGAGCCGGGCATGCCGATCGGGCAGTCGTTGTGTTCGGAGTCCTGTCCACCATCGCCTCGTTACTCATGCTTGGCCGCTACTACAGCACACGCCATCGCTGGCTCGACCCGTCCCGTGCGTCATCGGTACGCTCGTCGGCATGAAGGTTGCTCGCCGCTCAGAAGTTGCACCTTTCTACGTCATGGAAGTGATGAAGGCTGCGGCACACCGGGAAGCGGCCGGTGGCAATGTACTTCACCTCGAGGTCGGGCAGCCATCTACTCCGGCGCCGGAAGGCGTTCTCGCCGCGGCCGAGAAGACTCTCCGAACCACCCGCCTGGGGTACACCGACGCACACGGTGTGCCCGAGTTGAGGGAGCGCATTTCAGGTCATTATCAGGATCGATACGCCGTGGATGTCGACATCGAGCGAATCGCGGTAACCGTCGGCGCCTCCGGCGGGTTCGTGTTGGCCATGCTCGCCGCGTTCGACGAGGGCGACCGGGTGGCGATGACCTCTCCGGGATATTCGGCCTACCGCAACATCCTGAGTGCCCTCGGCATCGAAGTCGTCGAACTTCCCGTTGGGCCGGACACCCGCTTCAATCCAACTCCGGAACGCCTCGAGGCCTTGCTGCCGCTCGAAGGGTTGGTCACCGCCTCGCCCTCGAACCCGACGGGAACGATTCTGACCGGCGCAGAGCTCAACAACGTGGCGGATTTCTGTGAGGCCCACGGCATCCGCATGGTTGCCGATGAGATCTATCACGGCATCACCTACACCGACGAACCGGCCCCGACGGCCATCGCCCACGCCGACCATGCCATCGTGGTTCAGAGCTTCTCGAAGTACTTCTCGATGACGGGCTGGCGTCTGGGTTGGCTCGTTCTGCCCGAGGAGCTGATCCGGCCGGTTGAACGGCTCGCTCAGAACCTCTTCATTTCGCCCCCGACTCTCTCGCAACTGGCGGGCGTTGCAGCTTTCGATTGCAGGGAAGAACTCGATGCGAACGTCGCTCGGTATGCGGAGAACCGGCGCATCCTCATCAACGGACTGGCGAAGGCCGGTATCGATCGAATCGCCCCTGCCGATGGTGCGTTCTATGTGTACGCGGACGTTTCGCACCTGACCGATGACTCCCAGGCGCTCAGCCGGCGATGGCTCGACGAGATCGGCGTGGCAGCTACATCAGGAATCGACTTCGATCCGGCCGACGGACACCGGTTCATCCGATTCTCCTATGCAGAATCGACCACCGACATCACGGAAGCGGCAGAGCGGCTGGTTGGGTGGGCAGAGAGGCAGTAGCCATCAGCCATCAGCCATGAGCCATGAGCCAGAGTTGCATCACCGGGCTCCGCATGTCCCCTTCTACGCCTGCTCTCCCGCTGGCGGGGGAGCCGGCTCGCTGCGAAGCAGCGAGGTGGCGGAGCCGGACTGAGGGGGTGTCCGACCGAACCTTCAGTCGAGGAGTTCGACTTCGTCGCCGGTTTGGATGACTCCTCCGATGATCACCCTCGCGCAGACACGGCTCCAACCGGGGTGCTCCGCCTGGCTAATCCGGGAAGACTCCCTATCTGAGAACGAGTCGACGATCTTCCAGCAGGGCGAAGCGAAGTCGGTGATCTGAACAACCGTCTGTCCGATTCGCACCTTCGTGCCCGGCGTCATCTCATCCCAATCCAGGCCGGTGATAGTCAGGTTCTCGCCGGTCGACCCGGGGATGATCGGGTGGCCCTCGGCCTGTAGGGCCTCAATGATCTCCAACGAGTACAGGACCAGAGCCCGGTCGGGACCACCGTGGTACTTCTTGCTGGTCTGGTCATCACCGACGACGCCATTGATGTCGATTACGGCTCTATCCATCGGGGTCTTGGGAACCCCTCCCCCGCTTGCGCTGATTTGGTGCAACGTTGCCATCCAAGACACCCTACCGACAGTTTTCTCAGCAATGCTGTTGCTCCCCACGCGCCTCAATAGTGCTCAGAAAGTTGGTCCAGTTTTCTCAGCAATGCTGTTGTTCTCCACGCGCAGCAATAGTGCTGAGAAACCTCTCCTATCGGTCGAATTGGTGCTGGAGGATCCAATGGTGCATCGCGATCCCGGAGGCCACGCCGGCATTGATCGACCGGGTCGATCCGTACTGGGTAATCGAACACACGAGGTCGGAGGCAAAGCGGGCGGCATCCGACAAACCCGGACCCTCCTGTCCAAAGAGCAGCACGCAACTGCGCGGCAAGTCGGTGGTTTCGATGGGTACAGAACCGGGCAGGTTGTCTATCCCGACGATCGGGACTCCGGCACCGGCCGCCCACTCAACGAACTCCTCAATCGTCGGATGATGATGAACATGCTGGTATCGATCGGTGACCATCGCCCCGCGGCGGTTCCACTTCCGCTTCCCGACGATGTGAACCGCCTCGGCCAGGAAGGCGTTGGCGTTGCGCACAACCGCCCCGATGTTGAAGTCGTGTTCCCAATTCTCAACCGCGACGTGGAACGTATGGCGCCTCCGATCTAGATCCTCAACGATCGCCTCGTGGCGCCAGTAGCGATATCGATCGACCACGTTGCGTCGATCACCCTGTTCGAGAAGTCCCTCATCGAAGCGGGGATCGTCCGGCCACGGAGGCGGGTGTGGCCCGACGCCGACCTCTCGATCACCGTCCATTTCGCTCTGCGCTACTCAGAACCGATGATGACGCCGACAAAGCCTCCCCCGAACACACCGGTCAAAACGCCGGGCCAAATACCGATGGAAAATGCTCTTCCCAGGTCCGAATCCGTGAAGATCCACATAGCCAGCACGATGAAGATGATCGTCACCGGCGTGCCGACCATGATGCTTGTCGCGATCGCCCGGCCGAATTTCTTCTCATCGACTTCGCCGTGATGTTGGGCGCCATGTGTCTCGGTGGTCATTGGTGTCTCCCCAGGTCACGTGGCCCACCAGCGTAGCGCTGTTACCCGATCCTCTGCAGGGATCCCCGCATGGCAGCAGCAGACCGGTTCCCTGACACTCCGGGGCCGCCTAGGATTCACCGAACTCATCCAGAGCGGTGGAGGGATCAGGCCCGACGAGACCGCGGCAACCGGCCCATCCCGGAACACGGTGCCAACGCCTGCGCGATGAGGTTGCGAAAACGCTCCTCGTCATAACGAACAGAGACGAGGAATGCATTGATCGACTACGTCCAGGCCACGAGATCCAGAGTCGTCATCTACGACGGCGCCATGGGCACCTCGTTTCAGCAAGCCGATCTCGGTGAGGATGACTTCGGCGGTGCCGACCTCGAGGGATGCAACGAACTTCTCAACGTGACCCGACCGGATCTCGTCCGGCAGATCCATGCCTCGTACCTCGAGGTCGGCGTCGACGTGATCGAGACCAACAGCTTCGGCGGATTCGCCATCCCACTCGCCGAGTACGGCATCGAGGATCGGGTACACGAACTCAACGTGGCAGCCGCCCGTCTCGCCAGAGAGGTGGCCGACGACTACTCGACCGGGAACAGGAAGCGATGGGTGGCCGGCTCAATCGGCCCGGGAACCAAATTCCCAACGCTCCGCCAGATCCGATACGCAGAGCTTCGCGACGCCTACGAGCAACAGGCGCTCGGCCTCCTGGAGGGTGGCGTCGACCTTTTCATCATCGAAACCCAGTTCGACCTCCTCGGCCTGAAGGCCGCCATGAACGGATCTCGGCGTGCCATGCGGGCCGCAGGCAGAAGCGTGCCAATTCAAGCCCAGGTCACAATCGAAGCAACCGGCCGCATGCTGCCCGGCACCGAGATTGGAGCGGCCCTGACTGCCATCGACCCGCTCCGCCCTGACGTGTTCGGGCTCAACTGCGCGACCGGCCCCATCGAGATGACCGAGCACATTCGCTATCTGTCGGAGCGAGCCCGCATGCCGATCTCCGTCATCCCCAACGCCGGGCTTCCTGAGGTCGTCGACGGGGCGATGTGTTACAACCTCTCCCCGACCGACCTCGCCGAATACCACACACGCTTCATCACAGAGTTCGGAGTGTCCGTCGTTGGTGGATGTTGCGGCACCACCCCGGAACATATGAGGGCACTCGTTGAGGCCGTAGTAGACCTTGAACCGGGCGAGCGTCACCCACAACACGAACCCGGGGCGGCTTCGACCTACTCCTTCACTCCCTTCCATCAGGACACGTCTTTCCTCATCATCGGCGAGCGCACCAACGCCAACGGATCGAAGAAGTTCCGGGAAACCCTTCTGGCAGAAGACTGGGATGGTTGCGTCCAGATGGGCAAGGATCAGGTGAAGGAAGGGGCCCACCTCGTCGACCTGTGCGTGGACTACGTCGGCCGTGACGGCGTCGGCGACATGGACGAGCTGGCCTCCCACTTCGCTACCCAGGTCGGCGTACCCCTGGTGCTCGATTCAACCGAACCGGAAGTCATGGAGGCCGGCCTGCAATGGATCGGCGGAAGAGCCGTGCTCAACTCAGCCAACCTCGAGGATGGCGACGGCCCGGGCTCACGATTCGATCGTGTTATGTCGCTCGCTCACGAATATGGAGCCGCGGTGGTCTGTCTTCTGATCGACGAAGACGGACAGGCACGAGACGTGGAGTGGAAGATGCGAATAGCGCATCGTATCCACGATCTGGCAACCGAGAGATACGGCCTCGAACCAGGCGACCTCATTTTCGATCCGCTCACGTTTCCGCTGACAACGGGGGATGATGCGCTCCGCGGCGACGCCATGGAGACTCTGGACGCCATCGGGCGCATCGGAGCTGAGTTGCCGGGGACCTTCACCAGCCTCGGCATCTCCAATGTCTCATTCGGGTTGAAGATGGCCGCTCGCCACGTGATCAACTCGGTGTTCCTGCACGAAGCCCTCGGGGTTGGTCTCGACGGCGCGATTCTCCACGCGGCCCGGGTGATACCACTCCATCGCATCCCGGACGACCAGCGCGAGGCAGCCCTCGACCTCGTATACGACCGCAGGAGAGAAGGCTACGACCCGCTCGAACGCGTCCTCGAGCTGTTCGCTGATGCAACGACAACGGCGCTCGAGCGGGAGGACCGCAGCGACTGGTCGATCGAGAAACGGCTGGAGCATCGGATCGTCGAGGGCGATCGCGACGGACTCACCGATGATCTCGACGAGGCACTCCGATCCAAGTCCGCCGTCGAGATCATCAACGGCACCTTGCTGTCCGGTATGAAGACGGTCGGTGACCACTTCGCCAGCGGCGACATGCAGCTGCCATTCGTGCTGCAGTCGGCCGAGACCATGAAGGCTACCGTCGGCTACCTGGAGCCGCACATGGAAACGACGGACGATGCCGGGCGCGGCTCGATCGTCCTGGCCACAGTGAAAGGTGACGTTCACGATATCGGGAAGAACCTCGTGGACATCATCCTTACCAACAACGGCTACACGGTTCACAACCTGGGCATCAAGGTGGGAATCACGGAGATGATCGAGAAGACACTCGAGGTCAACGCGGACGCCATTGGGATGAGCGGCCTCCTCGTGAAGTCGGCGCTGATCATGCGCGAGAACCTGATAGAACTGGAAGACCGGGGCCTTGCGCACCTGCCCGTGATCCTCGGTGGGGCGGCACTCACCAGAACCTACGTCGAACGTGACTTGCGTGAGTCCTACCAGGGGCCCCTGTTCTACGGGAAAGATGCGTTCGCCGGATTGGCGGTCATGGAGAGAATCGCAGGCGACGAGCACGTCACGGACCCCGACTTCGGTCGGGTCACGGAAGGGCGAGCGCTCCCGCCGCGCCGGGCGAAGAGTCACACGGAGACGGTCGTGCCGATCCGATCACCCGAAGTCGACGCAGACAACCAGATCTTCCAACCTCCGTTCGTCGGTTCGCGGGTCGTGAAGGGAATCCCCCTCGACGAGATCGCCGCATACCTGAACGAGACGGCACTCTTCCGGAATCAATGGCGTTTCCGACTGGAATCCGGTGAGGACGACCCTGCATTCAAAGAACGAGTTCGGCCGATCCTGCGTGAACAGCTGGATCGAGCCAAACGCAATGATTTGCTGATCCCACAGGTCGTGTACGGCTTCTTCGCGGTCAACTCCGATGGCGGTGACCTGATCGTCTGGGACGACGAGCAGCGGGACCGCGAGGTGGCCAGATTCTCATTCCCCCGCCAAACCAGCAGTCCATACCAGTGCATCGCCGACTTCTACCGACGCACAGACGCCGGACTCGACTACGCCGCCTTCCACATCGTCACGATGGGTGAACGAGCATCAGAACGAGCGGCCGATCTATTCGCGGCCCACCGCTACGAGGAGTACCTCTACCTTCACGGCCTGGCGGTCGAGATGGCGGAGGCCCTCGCCGAGTACTGGCATCACCGCATCCGCACGGAGTGGGGATTCGTCGACGAGGACGGGCCGTCTCTGGCCGGTCTGTTCCGTCAGAAGTATCGGGGCGGACGGTACTCGTGGGGTTATCCGGCTTGCCCCGACCTCGAAGACAACGAGACGGTCGGAAACCTCCTCGGTGCTGATCGCATCGGAGTCTCGGTCGGCGAGGACACGAGTTGGCAGTATCAACCAGAACAAACCACGTCGGCCATCATCTGTCACCACCCCCAGGCGAAGTATTTCATCGCCAGGTGACTCGCCTGGTCAGGCGACGCGGACCGAGAACCGAAGGAGAGCCCCGATTCCATGCGGATCGAGGGGACTCGCCACCGAGATCTGCTCGGCACGGCCACCCGTTCGGAGAACCTGCTCGATCGCCGCGTCGACGATATCGTGAACCCGGGTTGTGTCCGATCCGCAAGCAGGACACCGATCACCGATCCGTTCGAGTCGCCCGCACGTCGGGCACACGACACCATCCCGGGTGAACCGTCCTGCCACCACAAGGTGGTCAACGGCACCGTTGTTCACAGCTTCGAGCACGTTCGTGAGCCCCAATGCCGCCCTGCCGCCTTCGTCGGCGGTATCGCTCACTTTGGAGGCGAGGGACCTCTCAGCCCGGCGCTGAGCATCGATGAGAAACCCATCGACGTGCCCGGCGATTTCGGCATCCGACATCGTGTGTGGATCGACTATGAACGATCCGATCAGCCGATCGCGAAGGTACGGGTGGAGAAATGCCTCGAACCCGGCAATCGTCTCCTCATGGCCACCCACCACGAGCCGGTCGTACCCGGGTGCGCGGCCGTGCTCGAACAGCCGGTCGGCGACGAGTCGGAAGTGGCGGTGTTCGAGGGCCTCGGCGTGGCTTCTGGCACCCCTCTCCTCATATCCGGAGAAGCCGCCGAAGTTGCCTTTGTGCGACTCCGACTCCTCGATCACTTCGAGTGGCCACAGAACCGTGCCATCTCCGCGGTAAATCCATGCGTGCTTTCGATCGACGACCGCCACCACCACCGCTTCAGGTTGTCGAACACTCCGCAGCGGGCGTAGGTACGGACGATCGGAAACCGAGGCGATATCCCACACGGGAGCAGCCAAGGGCAGATATTCGAAGAGTCCTTCCCCCTGGCAGGCGAAAACTGCGGCCGCGGGAGACGGGTCTGAATCGATCCGATCCGCCAATCCAACCACCGCCTCGAAATCGGCTCGCAGCGACATCTGCGCGTCGTGGTCGAGGCCCTCGTAGGCCCTCAGCGGCTTCAGCAGATCGCAGATACCAGCGCGAACCGACGCGTGAAGCGACTGTCGATTGACGTAAACGGAGAGCACCGGAAAATCGGGGCTCTCGAAACGAGCAAGGCGGTCGGTGTGCATGAGCCTCCCTTGTGTCGGGTTGGGCGCGCACAGACAACACAGATTGATGCGAGACCGCGCGGCCCGGATGGCCGTTCGACAGAGGTGTGCGAGAGATGATCACCTCGCCTTCAGGCTACCCCTCGATCCGGCGAGTTGGCGGAGCTTCAACCGGCCAGCGCCCGCTCCACCTCCTCCTGCAGATCTTGCAGGTCTTCGAGCCCGACCGACAGACGAACGAGTGAATCTGTAATCCCCATCGAGGCCCGCTCCTCGGGAGCGAGTTTTGAGTGGGTGGTGGTAGCCGGGTGAGTTGCCAGGCTCTTGGCATCGCCGAGATTGTTCGAAATATCGAACAATTCAAGCCGATTCATGAACCGGAATGCCTCCCCACGACCGCCCTCGATCTCGACGGACACCATTGAACCGCCCGCCTCCATCTGACTGCGAGCCAGATCGACCTGGGGATGGGAGTCGGCGGTCGGGTACAGCACGCGCTCCACGCCCGGCATTTCGCTGATGAATGCCGCCAATGCCTCGGCGCTTCTTGCGTGCTCCCTGATCCGGAGGTCGAGCGTTTCCAAACTCTTCGTCACCACCCAGGCGTTGAATGGGCTGATCGATGGACCGGTCTGTCGTTGAAATTCCTTCAGGGGCCCGTCGATGAACTCCGCGGAGCCCAGCACCGCACCGCCCAGCGTGCGGCCCTGGCCGTCGAGATGCTTGGTCGTCGAGTAGACAACAACGTCGGCCCCGAACTCGATAGGGCGCTGCAAGACGGGAGTGGCGAACACGTTGTCGACAATGACCCGGGCCCCAACTGCATGAGCACGCGCCGCGACGGCGGCAATGTCCACCAATTCGAGCATCGGATTCGAAGGGGTCTCCAGAAAGACGAGCTTCGGAGCCGGCGACAACGCCTGATCCCACGCATCGAGATCACGGCCATCCACGAAGGTTGTTTCGATGCCCCATCGAGTGAGCAACCTTCCAAGAACGGCGACCGTTGCCCCAAAGAGAGATCTGGAAGCGACGATGCGGTCACCAGTTTTGGTGTCGCAAGCCAGGGCGGCAAAGACTGCAGCCATCCCGCTGGCAGTCGCCCGACACGCCTCGGCATTGTCGAGTAAACGGAGACGCTCCTCAAAAGTCGTAACCGTGGGGTTGCCGTACCGCGTGTAGATGTAGCCCTCGGTGTCACCACTGAACACGGAAGCCGCCTCTTCCGCCGACTCATACACATAGCCGGACGTGAGAAAGAGCCCTTCGGAGGTTTCACCGAAAGCAGTTCGCTCGTGTCCGCCACGCACCTGACGGGTCCTGGGTCGCCAGTCGCTCATGACGGACAACTTAGTCGAACGTTGCTGCTTCGAGCCCGCCGCCGTAGGGTTACCGCCCCGATTGCTCTTCATGAGGAAAGATGCTGAGCGCGAGCCGCGACTGGACCGAGATCGTGGAGGTGAACCCACCGGGCCTTCCGGACATGTCTCACCTCTTGCTCGAAGGTGCGTGGTCGCATGTGCTGGTCACGGACAACGTGTTCGGGAAGATCCGAGTTTCTCCCTACGCCTATTCGGCGCGCATCACTCATGACGTTTCCTCGGTCCACCCGACAGTGGTTGTCTCCACCCGCGATCGCAACCTCCTGGCGATAGAGAGCGAGGTGAGAGGAGCTCTCGGCAACGGAGTCGACTCCTTCCTGGTCGTGGTGGGCGACACCGTCCCCCAGGTCGATCACTTCGCAGATCACTATGAAGTCGTTGAACATCTGCGCGATCTTCAGAATCGAACTCCGCAGTTCGAGGTCGGAATGCCGACGCGTTTCCAGAGGTGGCAGTACCGGCGCCGCAGTGAATCGGGGCGCAGTTCTTTGTCGCCGGGCCGCTGCTCGACCCGATCACCGCCGGCAGCCGAATGGAGAAACTCGAGATCCGCGCCGAAGACCCGCCGGTCTACGTCATGGTGATTCCCCCATTCTCCCCACGATGGATCGAGCAGATGGAGTCGGTGGGAGCAGTCCCTGCCTCCGACCAACTCAAGGCGGAGGTTGAGGCCCTTCCGGTGGAAGGTCGCCGCGAGTTCGGATGGGATGTTGCGGCTCGGACCGCGGCAGGTGTTCGCGAAGCCGGCGCGGCCGGGGTGATACTGATGGGTCTTCGGTTCGACACAGTTATTGACGAAGCTGCCGCCGCCTGGCGGGCTGCGCCTCAGCCTGGTTTCGCCAATAGGCCCGCGATTGGGGTTGAATAGCTGCGATGCGCCTTCGAATAGCCCTTCTTCTTGCCTTGCTGATCGTCGCCGCGGCCTGCTCCCCCGGCGGTTCGACGACGGTAACGACGGGCGAACCGCCGCCCTTGACGGCGACCACCGACCCGGCGACCAGTACGACGGTCCCCCCGACTTCCTCCACGTCCGACGGTGGCACGGCCCTCCTGGTGACCGATTGCGATGACCCGACGGATGAGTTCGAATCGTTTTGCGATGCCTACAGCCTGATCCGTGGCCACTATGTCGACGCGATCGATGACGCCGTGTTGGCTGCCGGAGCAGTCGATGGGCTGGAGGAACTGGAAGCCGGAGATGCCGGCGGTGCTCCAGATGAGGTCACCTGCTCCGAGCCGAGCGAAGCTTTCGCCTCGTTCTGTGATTCCCTGGTGACGGAACTCGAGGAGACCGATGCCAGCCTTGACGCCGCGATCGAGGCCGCCATCGCCGGGATGATCGCCGCCAGCCTCGATCCCTACAGCGTCTACCTGTCGCCCGTCGCTCTCGAGAGTTTCCGAATCGATACATCCGGAAGCGTGGAGGGAATCGGCGCACTGGTCAGCGGGGAGGACTCCACGGATCCCGAAGGCGACCGTTGTTCACAGCTCTCTGAGACATGCCACATGGTCATCATTCAGCCCCTGGAGGGGAGTCCGGCCGAGGCAGCCGGACTCGAATCCGGAGACTTCGTCGTGTCGGTCAACGGCGAGCGTGTTGAGGGCAAGCTGCTCGATGAAATCGTGGCCATCGTGCGAGGACCGGCCGGGACGGATGTGACGCTGGGCATTGAACGGGACGGGGAGTCGCTCGAGTTCACCGTCACCCGGGCCGCGATCACTGTTCCCAATGTCGAGTTCGACGTGCTCGAGTCCGGAGTCGGGTATCTCCGTCTCTTCACGTTCGCCAGCAACGCCGACGAGGCGATCCATGAGGCGATCCGCGAGTTGCTAGCCGGTGGAGTGACCGACATCATCTTCGATCTACGCAGCGATCCGGGCGGTTCACTGGATGCGGCAGTGAACATCACCAGTGAGTTCCTGGCAGATGGCCTGGTGGTGGTCACCGAAGCCCCCGGCGACAGGCTCGAATATGCGGTGCAGGCCGGAGGGTTGGCCACCAGCGCTGACATCGGACTCGCCGTGCTGGTCGATCGTGCGAGCGCCTCCGCGTCCGAGGTGGTGGCGGGCGTCCTGCAGGAGACCGGCAGAGCAACGATCATCGGCGAGGTCACCTTCGGTAAGAACACGGTTCAGCAGCAGTTCAACCTGGACAACGGTGGGGCGATCAAGTTGACGATCGCCCGCTGGCTGACCCCCGGCGGAACCGATCTGGGTGAGGGCGTGCAGCCGGACATCGCCATCGATTTCGACCCCGACGCTGAAACGGACCCCTGGATCGACGCCGCCCTGAAGGTCCTCGGCTACTGACCCTCAGTTTTCTCAGCAATACTGTTGTTCTCCACGCGCCATTGCATTGCTGAGAAACCAGAATCACTTCTCCGCGCAGTGCTATGTACTACCGGTGATACATAGCACTGCGCGGAAAACTCAGGTCAGGCCGGTTGGGCAGGCCACTCCGGTCCCGCCGATGCCGCAATATCCTGCCGGGTTCTTGGCGAGGTACTGCTGGTGGTACTCCTCGGCGTAGTAGAACTCGCCGGCGGGCGCGATCTCGGTCGTGATCGCCCCCAGGCCGTGAGAGCTCAGCTCAGCCTGATACATATCGCGTGATCGTTTGGCGAGGTCGAGTTGCTCATCCGAGGTGGCGTAGATCGCCGAGCGGTATTGGGTGCCGACATCATTGCCCTGTCGCATACCCTGCGTCGGGTCATGGCCCTCCCAGAACACGGCGAGCACCTTCTCATAACTGATGGCGGCGGGATCGAACACGACCAGAACTGCCTCGGTGTGGCCGGTCCGTCCCGTGCAGGTCTCCTCATAGGTGGGGTTCGGAGTCATCCCGCCCGCATACCCGACGGCCGTCGAATAGATGCCGTCCGTCTGCCAGAAGATCCGCTCGGCACCCCAGAAGCAACCCATTCCGAAAACGGCCGTCTCCAAACCCTCCGGAAACGGCGGCACGATGCGGTTGCCGTTCTCGAAGTGTGTCTCAGACACACGGATCGCCTCCGCCCGTCCGGGCAAGGCATTCTCAGTGTTCACCTCTCTGTCACGCTTGTACCAGGCCATATCCGTCTCCTCGTCAACAAGCGCGACGCTAGCCGGAGCCGCCGGATAGCGGTACGGCCCGGGGCCGGGTGCTATTTCGCCAGCCCCTCGATAATCTCGACGCCTTCGATCATCTCGAGCATCGACGGGTCGATCTTCAGCTTGGCCGAGCGACTCCCGGCACCGACGATCACCCAGGGCTGCTCCATCACAGCCGAGTCCACATACAGCGGCATCCGGTCCGGCAGAGCGAAGGGCGTGACGCCGCCGATCGTCATCCCGGTCAGGTCAGCGGTTTGTTCCGGTCTGGCGAAACTCGCCTTCTTCCAGTCGGTCAACTCGCGGACCATCCCGTTGACATCGAGCCTCGTGGTCGCCAGCACGAGACATGCAACGTACCGGCCGGGAGGACGCTTTGACGCGACCACGATCGTGTTGGCTGAACTCTCCGGGGCATATCCGTAGTGCTCGCAGAACTGAGCAGTATCGGCGAGATCGGGGTCGCAATCGAGAGCCTCGAAAGAGACTCCGAGTGCACCGAGATGCGACAAGACTTCGGCCTGAACGGGCATTGACCTAGCCGATCCGGAACACGGGATGCTGGTCGGCTACCGCGGCGATATCGCTCAGCGGGGAGTCGAAGCTCACATCGAAGTACGGACGCACGATCGACGTAGTCTCGAGGTAATGAGCAAGAACCGATGCTGCTTCCTCAGCCGTCGCCTCCGCCGTATTGATGCTCTCACTCTTCTCTCCACGCGTGACCGTGGCCGACCCCGACGCCCGAATGTTGTGGACCCATCCAACGTCGCCGTAAGGAGCAACCAGCCATCTCGAGCCGTCGACCTCGACAAGGGTGACAGGCGTCGTTCGCTCCTCGCCCGTCTTCCGACCGATGGTGGTGAGAAGATGCCAGCGATCGTCACCCTTTCCTCGCCCGACCGAGCGTGTTGCGAGCCGATTGATCAAACGACGAGCGAATCCGACGCGGTATTGCTTGGCCACGGGTCCTCCTCAGCGTGGTGTGCGGTCGAACCTACACGCTAGTTTCAGGTCCGTGAAGCGATTGATTTTCCTTCGCCATGCCAAATCCGACTGGGATGCCGAGTTCCAGTCCGATCACTCCCGCCCCTTGAACGAGCGCGGGATGACTTCGGCAAGAGCGATCGGTCTGGCCCTGGCCCGTTCGAATCAGGTGCCCGACTCGGTGATCTCCTCATCTGCCCTCCGTGCACAGTCCACCGCCTTCCTCGCCGCCGATACCGGCGCATGGGACACCGAGATCCAGATCACCGACGAGCTGTATGGAACCTCCGCCGGTGCAGTGCTGAGCGTCATCAAGGACACACCCGACGACGTCGACCGCCTGATGCTCGTCGGACACGAACCAACCTGGTCTACTGCGGCCGGTATCTTGATCGGCGGCGGAAGGGTGCGGATCCGCACGGGTTGCGCAGTCGCTATCGACCTCGCCGGCTGGGCGCTGGCCGAGCCGGGTCGAGGGGAGCTCGCCTGGATGCTGACCCCCCGATTGTTCACCGACGGCGAGTGGGATCTCAGCATCTGAGGTCATCAATAGACCATTTTCGCGCTCCCCGCTCGAAAACCGGATTCTGGTTTTCTCAGCGGCTTCTTCGGTTCACTTCACCGATTCCTAACAACGTTGTCCGAATCTGCAGAGTGAGAGCTCACGAAAGGAGACCACTCATGCGAAAGACTCTCGCAACCCTGGCAATCGGAGCAGTCGCCGCGGTAGGAATCACCGCCGGTGCGGCAGCACTGGCCCCGACGGCGGCCACAGCCCAAGAGGATGGGGTCGTCGAGGAGACGGCCGGACCA
>JAUVQS010000143.1 GCA_030598025.1 Acidimicrobiia bacterium
CACGGTTGCATCGATCAGTTCGATCGTCGTCTCAAACACGACATCACCAGCAGCGTTGCGTACGGCAATCCCCGAGATGTCGGTGACGATGGCTGGGACTTCGGTCTCGTCGGGCATCTCGACGATCACCTCGAGACCGACCTCAAGCAGATCTTGATCGTCGGCTGGAAGATCCACCAGCACGACGCTGCTCGACGAGGAGGTGGCCAGCACGGCCGATCCGTCATTTACCGGGCTGCCGATCGTCAGCAACGCCTCGGTGACTCGGACCGGCTGCGGCAGAAATATCACCTCGCCGAGATCGACCACACCATCAGAGCCGGCGCCGATATCGGCCTGCCAGGCTTTGATCGCCGCTGTCGTCTCCTCACCGACGATGCCGTCGGTAGGAACTTTGTAGCCGAGGCGGGTGAGCGCCTCTTGGAGTTGCAGAACGTCGGCCGCGCTCGAAGGTGTATCGGAATCAGCGGCCAATTCGCCGCCGGTGACGCGCTGGGTACGCACCACGATCACCGGCGTTCCCTTGGACACGGCGTCACCAACGGCGACCAGCACCTCGGCGACAACGGCTTCGGCCGGGGCGAAGAAGGCATCTTCGAGGTCAAAGCGACCGTCGACCGGCAGCCCGACATCCTCTTGCCATTCGCGGGCAACTGAATCAGTGAACTCGGAGAAGTAATCGTCAACCGTCAGCGCACCTGCTCCGTAGCCGAGCAGGTTCAAGGCCGACTCGAACTGCTCAACGTCGGTTCCTACGTATCCCTCGTCGAGAT
This sequence comes from Acidimicrobiia bacterium, assembly GCA_030598025.1. Classification (GTDB taxonomy): domain Bacteria; phylum Actinomycetota; class Acidimicrobiia; order Spongiisociales; family JAHEDJ01; genus JAHEDJ01. Next base: position 774 of record JAUVQS010000143.1, read on the forward strand.
CTCGCCAGGCCGGGAAGTCTCCGGGGAGGACGACCACGGGAACCTCATCGATCCGGAAGGCCTCCGAGTTGTAGCGGAGCACACCATCGACATCCGGCACGCTTGTGATGACCCCCGAGTCCTGAGCCGTGATCGTCAACAACACCGGATCGCGGCCAATGTCGCGGAACGCCGGCAGCGTCCCCTGGAGGTAGACGACTGGTTCGCCGTCGACGGTGAACAAGACATCGCCTTCGACGACAGTCTCGCCCGACGCCGCGACATCGGTAATCGTGCCCTTGAGGCGACTCGTCACCGGATCACCTGCGGGAAAACCGAGGGTGCCATCAAGCGTTGCGATCTCTTCGAGGTCGCGGACCGTCACCTCCTCGAATTCGAGCGCCCCATCCCCGGAACCATTGGCAGAACCGTTGCTGCTGGTCGAGTCCGCCAGCACCGCTACCGCCACGACGGCCGCAACTGCCACCGCCCCGATACCGATCCACCTGCTCATCAATTGTCACCTCCATTGTTGTTGCGCCCGCCGGGGCCGCCCGGTCGTCCGAACGCCAACTCGCTCTGGCAGATCTCGAGCGCGGCCTCAACGGCCGGATCGCTCACATCGAAGTCGAAGAAGATGGCACCTCCGGGTCCACCGGCACCGCCCGACAGGTCGGGATCAGCCATGTCGACACCGTTGTCCCTCATGCATTCGGCAAAGGCGAGGAGATCGTCCTCGATCTCGGTGACGTCAGGACGCTCAAATCGTTGGCCCAGGCCCTCGAGCAACTCACCGCAGACTTCCAGAGCCGCCTGGAACTCCTCGCTAGGACCCGCACCGGCTCCGTCTTCGGCGGCCCCCCGACGAAACTCCTGGCCAAAGCTGAAGTTGAGACCCCCCTCGCCGTCGAACTCGGGATCTGGAACATCCAAGCCCTCCTCGCGCAAGCACTCGGCGAAGGCCAGCGCCGCCTCTTCGACCTCGACGGCTTCGTCGCCGACTGCCACATCAGACGGAGCGGTGGTGGTTGTCGGGTCATCGAGGCTGGCAACGCCGACGATTGACTCGGACCCCCCGCAAGCAGTCGCCACCAGCGCAAGCGCCGGGAGCGCGATCAATATCCGTTTCAAAGTGGATCCTCTAACTCGGGTCCGCCCATGATGAGTCACGGAGATGAGCCGGTGCTGAAGCGAGGATGAAGGGAGGGTGAGAATCTGGGCGTGTAGCCAGAAGCCAGAAGCCAGAAGCCAGAAGCCAGTAGCCAGTAGCCAGTAGGAAAGACTGCATATTTCTTTCTGTTTTTCTCCTGAATTCTGGATACTCAATCATCACTCATCACACTCACCGAATAAC
>JAUVQS010000131.1 GCA_030598025.1 Acidimicrobiia bacterium
CGGTGGCACTTCGAGCACGAGTTCGTCGTGAATCTGGAGGAGCATCGTCGACTGCATCGAGGCCAACCGGGCATCGAGTTCGACCATCGCCTTCTTGATGATGTCCGCCGCTGCTCCATGAATCGGAGCGTTCAATGCCATCCGCTCCCCCATCTGGCGGATGAGTAAATTGTCTCTCTTGAGTTCCGGGAGATACCGGCGCCGTCCGAACATCGTCTCGGTGTATCCCAACCGCTTGGCGTCGACGACCACCGAGTCCATGAACTCGCGAACATCGGGAAACTGTGCGAAGTAGGCGTCGATGTGCTCGGTGGCCTCATCCCGGCTGATCTCGAGCCGATCGGCCAGGCCGTAGGCCTCCATTCCGTACAGCAGCCCGAAGTTGATCGCCTTCGCCCGATTCCGCAACTCCCGGGGAACATCGTCGAGAGCGCGCTCGAACACCCGCGCCGCCGTCGCCGTGTGGATGTCCTGATCCTTCGTGAACGCTTCGAGGAGTCCCGGGTCGCCGCTGAGGTGAGCGAGGATCCGGAGCTCGATCTGCGAATAGTCGGCCACCAGAAACGTCCAACCTTGGCGCGGTACGAAAGCTCGCCGGATCAACAGGCCGGTCTCAGAGCGAACCGGGATGTTCTGAAGATTGGGGTTGTCCGATGAGAGCCTGCCGGTCGCCGCCGCGATCTGATTGAACGAGGTGTGAATGCGCCCGTCGCCGGCGATGAGCGGCAGATAGCCGTCAACATATGTCGAGCGCAGCTTCTCGAGTTCCCGATAGCGGAGCAGGTGTTCGACGATGGGATGTGAGCCGGCCAGCTTCTTCAAGACGGAAGCATCTGTCGACGGGGCTCCCTTCGAGGTCTTCTTCAGGATGGGTAGTTCCAAGCGGTCGTAGAGAACTTCGCGCAGCTGCAGCGTCGAATTGATATTGAACGGACCGCCCGCCTCATCGTGGATCGAAACCTCCAACTCGCCAAGCTGCGATCTCAGATCGGCTCCGAGTTCCTCGAGATACCCGCGATCGATCAGAACGCCGCGCGCTTCCATGCGCGCCAGAACTCCGACGAGCGGCATTTCCACCTCGTCGAACAACCGGCGCTCACTTCGTATTTCGAGTTCCTCGACCAGCACCTCCGCCAATCGGCGGAGTGCCACGGCCCGCCGACCGGCGCCTTCGAGGTCGGGCCCGCCGGAGAAGTCGAAGGCGCCCTGCACGACTGCCGGCTCTTCGGTATCCGACGACTCGATTTCGATGCCGAGGAACCGATCGGCCAGATCACGAAGATCGAACGAACGAGACGTTGGATCACAGAGATACGCAGCCAGCGCTGTGTCGACGTCGAACGCCCGAACCTCGATCTCCCTGGCCATCATCTCGCGCACGAACCGCTTGCCATCGTGAACAGTCTTCGGCACTTCGTCTGATCCGAGGACATCGACCAACTCATCGAATCGATCCACCGACACGAACGCGGCGGTCTGATCGTCGACGGCGACCGCGATGCCGGCCAATTCGCCGCCGTCATACAGCGGGTCGAACACGAGTCGTTCCATTCCGTCCAACACAGAGGCCACCCCACCGACCGGCGGGATCACCACCTCGACATCCAAAGCCTCGACCTCAGGTGCTCCATCGGGATGAACACCCATCAACTCATCGAACAGCGAACTGAACTCGAGACTCAGAAACAACTCCTTCATCCGGTCGTGGTCCCAATTCGTCCACATCATCTCGGATGGCCGCTTCTCGGTATCGAGGTCGAGAACCAGGTGCATCAAATGCTGGTTGAGAAACGCTTGCTCGCGGGCCGTCTCCAGGTTCTCGCGCAGCTTCGGCGTCATCTCGTCGAGATGCTCATAGATACTCTCGAGCGTGCCGTAGGAACCGACCAGGCGCGAAGCGGTCTTCTCCCCCACTCCGGGAACACCGGGAAGATTGTCGGAGGGATCTCCACGCAACGCCGCATAGTCGACGTATTGCGACGGGCTGATTCCATACCGATCCGTCACCCAGGCCACATCGGCCATCACGATGTCGGAGATGCCACGGCGGGTGTATACGACCTTCACGCGATCGTTCACCAACTGGAACGCATCACGATCGCCCGTGACGATCAGAACGTCCCAACCCTCCTCCGCAGCCGAGGAGGCAACACTGCCGATGATGTCGTCTGCCTCGTAGCCAGGCATGCGGAACTGGGTGATTCCCAGCGAATCGAGTACCTCGTCGATCAGCGGAAGTTGACTGCGGAAGATATCGGGGGCCTTCTCACGCTGTGCCTTGTACTCCGGGTACTCCTCGGTCCGGAACGTCTGCCGTCCGGTATCCCAGGCGACGGCCAGGCCATCGATCGCGTGATCTTTCAGCAACCGGATCAGCATTCTCGAGAACCCGTAAACGGAGTTGGTGACCTGACCCGAAGCGGTGGCTAAGTCGTCCGGCAGCGCGTAGAAGGCGCGATACGCCAGGCTATGGCCGTCGAGAAGTGCAAGCGTCGGCATTGATCGTGATCATAGGTCCCGAAGCCGATCGAAGAGTCTCCGTCGCTTCTCTTCGAGCTTCTCTTTGCGGATGCGCACGTCTTCCACCGCTCGTTCGAACCTGGCCACGTCGGCCGCGGTTTGGCGTGCCAGAGCCCGGTCCTCAGGGTGATCAGACACCAGGGCATCCCGCTGCGCATCGTCATGGATGTGGCGATGGAACTGAAGTTCCTCGAACACCCGGTCCTCCTCACGCACCAGTTCGGCGAGTTGCTCGTTGACCAGAAAGATGCGGTTTTCGGTGCGGGACATGAGACTTCATTCAGGTGGCGAATTGCGCGGGACTCGTGCCGGGGGCGGGACTCGAACCCGCACGGACCAAGGTCCAATGGATTTTGAGTCCATCGCGTCTGCCAGTTTCGCCACCCCGGCTCGGCGTGAAGTGTAGATCATGAATAGGCGTCCTTTGCCACCTCCTGCGCCTGCTCCGGTCCGCCCCACAAATGCCGATCGGGAGTATCCTGGAGGGGCAACGGTCACTCGAATCCTGGATCGCTTCTTCGCCGCATCCCCCCACTCCCCACTCCCGGCTGGAACGGTCCGAGTTTCAACGAGTGGCCGTTGCTTCTTGAGTCGCGGGTCGCGAGTTCCTGGTCGCGAGTTAGAGGAGCGTTCTGGAGTGCGACGTTTCTTGGATAGCCCCCCCGGAGGGGGAAAGTACCGGCGGGCTCGAAGAGCCCGGGGGTAGGGGGGCTCACAAATGAACACCAACAGATGAACCTCCGTGGCTGCAATGCCCCCTCAGTCCGGCTCCGCTATGCAGGAGAGCACGTTTGAAACAAGGAATCCTTTCGGCTGCTCGAAGTCGGCCATTGGCCAGCAGCCATCGGCTGTGCCCTACAGCACCGCCCGGAACGCTCCAACCGCCTCGGACAGCGAATCCGCTGCTTCGGCGGGCGTTGTTGCTTCCAGTACCCGACGGACCAGCGCGGAACCGACGATGATTCCGTCTGCCGATCCGGCGATCGCTTCAGCATGGGCCGGCGTTGAGATGCCAACTCCCATGACCAGCGGGGTGTCGGTCAGGGCCCGGATCCTGTCGGCCAGTTCCACTGCCCGGCTGCTGGCCTCGACCCTTTCACCCGTCACTCCCAGATCTGCGACTCCATAGATGAAGGTCGGCTCGGCGTCGACGATCC
>JAUVQS010000057.1 GCA_030598025.1 Acidimicrobiia bacterium
AGGCGGTCTCATTGCCGGGGTGGGTGGATTGATCTTCGTGGCAATCGCTGTGATGTTCTACTACCGCGTGCTCGGCATCGTTACGGTGCTCGGCATCACCGTGTTCGGTGGTCTCTTGATCGCCACGATTGGAACCCTCGGCAGATTGCAGGGCCTCACCCTGACGCTGTCTGGAGTGACGGGCATCATCGTCTCGATCGGCATCACCGCCGACTCATACATCGTCTATTTCGAGCGAATCAAAGAAGAGGTCCGTGAAGGCCGGCCTCTGCTGCTGGCAGTCGATGAGGGATTCTCACGGGCCTTCCGAACAATCCTGACCGCCGACACCGTCTCGATAATGGGTGCGTTCCTGCTTTACGCTCTGGCAATCGGTCCGGTCAAGGGGTTTGCTCTGTCGCTGGGTATCGCCACGCTCATCGACATCATCGTTGCCTATTTCTTCACCAGGAACGCGGTCGGATTGCTCGCTCGAACGAGCTTTGGTGAAGGTGGTTGGTTCTCGATCCGGGGCGCCTCCGGAGTTGCACTCGAGGGAGGCAAACCATGAGTGTGTTATCCCGGTTGTACCGTGCCGAGACCGAGTACGATTTCGTTGGCGGTCGCAAACGCTGGTTCGCCATATCGATGGCTTTGATTGCGATATCTCTGCTGGGCTTCCTGGTCCGCGGGCTCAACCTGAATGTGGATTTCGAGGGCGGCGTCACAGTTCAGGTCAACAACGAGACGAACATTTCTGTTGCCGATATGCGTGAGACGCTGACCGGCATTGGTCTGGCCGATGCTCGGATCGAGTTTCTCGATTCGCTCGATGGCTCCAGCGCCTTCCGGGTGAGAACCCAGGCACTCGAACCGTCGCTCGAAAGCGAGTTCGTCCGCACCGTGGCCGACGCAGCGGGCGTAAGCATCGACGATACCGACCTCGAGGCGGTCGGGCCGACGTTCGGTGCAGAGATCACCAGACGGGCCGTTCAAGCTCTTGTCGTATTCCTCATCGTGGTAGCCCTCTTCATCTCGTGGAGATTCGAATGGAAGATGGCCATGGCAGGCCTCACTGCCCTCTTCCACGACTTGACGATCACCTTTGGCGTGTATGCCGTGGTCGGATTCGAGGTGACTCCCGCCACGGTTGTCGCAGTGCTGACGATCCTCGGCTATTCGCTCTACGACACTGTTGTGGTGTTTGACAAGGTGAACGAGAACGTCGAGACCTGGAGTGACAAGCACACCTATACCGAAGTCGTCAATAAGGCGATGAATGAGGTGTTGATGCGGTCGATCAACACTTCTCTCACGAGCCTCCTACCGGTTGGTTCGCTGCTGTTCGTTGGTTCCTTTCTCCTTGGTGCCAGCACCCTTCGTGAGTTCGCCCTGGCGCTGTTCGTCGGGATCGCGGCGGGAACCTACTCGTCGATCTTCGTCGCTTCTCCGCTTCTCGCCGTGTGGAAAGAGACAGAGGACTACTGGCAGCACCATCGGCGCCGCCTCGAAGGTCGCCGGGACGCCAAGATCGCCAAGACATCGGCCGCGACTCGCGGATCGGCGCCGCAAACGTCCAGGCCGCCCGCTTCAGGCGGGGCTACCCCCAGGCCACCAAAGAAGAAGCGCAAGAAGCGGTAGACCCGGTACCCAGTACCGGGTACCAGGTACCTGGTACCCTCCGCCCGTGATAGAAAGCAAGCTGCGCTCACTCATTCGCGACGTTCCCGATTTTCCCGAACCGGGCGTTCTCTTCAAGGACATCACTCCGGTTCTCGGGGACGCCCAGGTGCTGACCGAGATCATTGAGGCCATTGCCGACCCTTATCGGGACCAGGGCATTACCAAGGTGGCGGGAATTGAGTCGCGAGGCTTCATACTCGCCACTCCCGTTGCCATGGCTCTCGGTGCCGGCTTTGTGCCTCTCCGCAAACCGGGGAAGCTTCCGTACGAAGTGGTGCGGGAGGAATACTCACTCGAGTATGGGGCCGACGCCCTCGAGATGCACGTCGACGCCGTGGACCCCGATGATCGAGTCCTTCTGGTCGACGACGTTATTGCGACGGGCGGGACGGCGGCCGCGGCCGCCAAGCTTCTCCACCGACCGGGCGCCGACATCGCCGGCATGATTGTGATGGTGGAACTGGCGTTTCTCAACGGTCGGGCCGCGTTGAACGGGCTTCCCCTGACCGCTCTCGTAACGTATGGGGACTGAGGGCCAGCCTCGCACCGACGAAGCTCTCGTCGTTGAAGTTGATCCGATCATCCGCGTCTTCGCCAAGTCTCATCGCGGCGTGGACATTGACCCGATAACCCGTGCCTACGACGTTGCTCAACGCCAGCACATTGGGCAGTTTCGCAAGTCGGGCGAACCATATATAACCCACCCTCTGGCAGTGGCGTTGGTCCTCGCCGAGTACGGCCTCGATCGCGACACGATTGTGGCCGGCATTCTCCACGACACGGTCGAAGATACTGATCTCACTCTCGAAGAAGTAGAGAACGAGTTCGGTTCCGAGGTGGCTGCCCTCATCGATGGAGTCACAAAACTCGATCGGGTGCGATTCGATTCGAGGGAGGTTGCTCAGGCGGCCACAATTCGCAAGATGGTGGTGGCCATGGCTCAGGATGTCAGAGTTCTCCTGATCAAACTGGCAGATCGGCTTCACAACCTTCGCACGATCGATCCGCTGCCTCCCGAGAAGCAGCATCGCATCGCTACCGAGTCTCTCGAGGTGTACGCCCCGCTTGCGCATCGCCTCGGAGTGCAGGAGATCAAGCATGAGATGGAGAATCGATGTTTCAAGATTCTCATGCCGGGCCGGTACGCCGAGATCGAGGAGCAGATCCAGCAGCGCGCTCCGCAACGGGGGGCTTCGATCGATGAGGCCGTCGGTGCGGTGAGGGAGATGCTGGCGGCGTCGGGGATTGTCGGCGAAGTTTCGGGACGTCCGAAGCACCATTACTCGATATACCGGAAGATGGTGACAACGGGTCAGCCATTCGAGGAGATTCACGATCTGATCGGCATCCGGATCATCACCGAAGATGTGCGGAATTGCTATGGCGCCCTTGGACTGATTCACACAATGTGGCCTCCCGTTCACGGACGGTTCAAGGACTACATCGCAATGCCCAAGTTCAATCTTTATCAGAGTCTGCACACCACAGTGATTGGCCCGGGTGGGAAACCGCTCGAGGTACAGATTCGCTCGAGAGATATGCACGAACTGGCCGAGTTCGGCATCGCCGCGCACTGGCGTTACAAAGAAGGGGCCGGGTCGGAACTCCCGTGGATGGCAGACCTCAGACTCCTGCAAGATGAGCATGACGACCCGGAGGAGTTCCTAGCCAATCTCAAGCTCGATCTATACCAGGACGAGGTATTCGTTCTCACGCCGAAAGGCGAGGTCAAAACACTTCCGCGCGGGGCAACGCCGATCGATTTCGCCTACTCGATTCATACGGAAGTTGGCCACCGCACAGTCGGGGCCAGAGTCAACGGGAGGCTTGTTCCCCTCAACACCCGCCTCGAGTCCGGTGACATCATTGAGGTGATGACCTCGAAGGCGCAGGATGCCGGCCCGAGTCGGGACTGGATGAACATCGTTCGGACCTCACGTGCCAAGGCCAAGATCCGCCAATGGTTCTCGAAAGAGCGGCGGGAGACGGCACTGTCGGAAGGGCGGGACCGGGTCGCTTCTCTGATCAAGAAGGAGAACCTGGGCATCAAGGCGGCCGATCGGGACCGTTCCCTCCGCCAGGTCGCCAACGACCTCGGCCACAGCGAACTCGAGAGCATGTATGTGGCAGTGGGGGAGGGAGGTACCAGCGCAACTTCGGTATTGACCCGGTTCCTTCGGTTGGTCCGGCCTGAAGAGACGATCGAGGACGATCTCTTGGCGCCGCCGAAGCCGCGCAGCGAGATCCGGACCGGCCCGGGAATCATCGTCGAAGGCTTGGATGACGTGTGGGTACGGATCGCTCGTTGCTGCGCCCCGGTTCCGGGAGACGACATCCTTGGGTTTGTAACGGTGGGCCGTGGTGTGTCCGTTCATCGCACGGACTGCACCAACGTTGAGGCGATGGGCGATCGCCTCGAGCGCATGATCGAGGTGGCCTGGGCTCCCGATCGAGTTGGCACCTTCGCCGTGTGGGTACAGGTCGAGGCGCTCGACCGATCCGGTTTGCTGAGAGACGTGACGACGGCCGTGTCTGACCTCGGCGGCAATATCACCGCTTCCTCATCCGGGACGGGTCGCGATCGCGTCGCAATCCTCAGATATGAGGTCGAACTGTCGGATCCAGCCCAGGTCGATCGACTCGTGGGAGACCTACGTGCGGTGGATGGCGTCTACGACGCCTACCGTCTCGTCCCGAGAGGCTCCGGAGCGAACTAGTCACCTCTGGGTCGGTATGGATGACCCTACGGAACCCTCAAGACTCACAGGTTCCATCCCGATAAACAGGGCATGGAAGCTTTCCGCCATCTGTGGCGTCGCGACGGCGAGGCCGGTTTCACGATTGTGGAGTCGGTTGTCGCTCTGACGATCATTTTCGGAACGATTCTCGTTCTAATGCAGGCCCTGGACGGGTCAATCCGCGTAGTGAATGAGAGCCGTCACCAGACTGCTGCGGTCGCGCTTGCATCCGAGTTGCTCGAACGGTCGCGATCACTGGAGTGGAACAACGTCGGATTGACCGCCGCCAGCAACGACACCGATTGCGAGGTTCCTCCGCCGGCCGACGGGACGGCCGGCGTGGCCTGCGTCGATTGGGCCGCCGAGTTCGGGGTCGTGTCCGACGGTGCCGGAGGCTACCTTTTCGAAGGGGAGCGAATCGTGTTTACCAACGGGCCGACGTTCGACCCGTTCCTCCGATTTCACGATGAAGTCGTGCGGGACAACGTCAGGTTCGACCGGTTTCTGTTTGTCACCCAACAGACGGATGCCGCAGGTGACGAGCAGTACAGAAAGATCACTGCCGTCGTTCAATGGAATCCACCCAACGGCTACCCGCGTGAAACGCGCCAGGTGACCTACGCTTCGGCGTTCGAAGCTCCACCCAGTCCGATACTGGATGCCAATATCGACTTCACCGGCGGAGATGTGGCCATCGAAGGATTGGTGGCAGGGACTTCCGGATGGTGGGATGTGGCCCAGCAGCGGCCGCTTCTAATCGGAGGCTCGTTCATGGAGGGCCCCTCGGGGCACCTGCGGGCGACTTCTGATTACGTATCTGCTGCACACATCGACGTCAGCTCTCCCGCCAGCGAGTGGGTGTGGGACGATCCACTGACCGGATTCCGCAGCCGGGTGGCGGCCGACACGTTCGTGTTGGCTTCGGATGATGACTTCGGCACGACTGCTCCGCCGGTCGCCCCTGATGTCTTCGCCCAGGCTCTTGCCACCTGGCAGGCGCCGGGAGTAACGCCTTTCCCGCCGAACTACGTCCTGATAGGGCGTGAGTGGTCCGAAGGCGGTACGCCGGACTACACCGAAGTGTCCACTGCCATTGCCCGGACACAGGATCCTGCCGACGAGTTGCCGTATGCCGAACTGATTGTCGAAGGCCCAGGACGGTTCGGGATCGCAACGGTCGAATACGACGCGGCCATGTCGGGCTTCTACGGTGAGGCGATCGGGTCCTACGCGTTCCTTCCCTACTACCACGGAGCCGCAACGAACGGTAACTCCCTGGTCTACGGCGGCGCCATCGACCGATTCTCCACAACCGACGCCTCCCGAAAGATCAGTGGACAGCTAGACGTCGCCAGCGAGAAGGTCAACCTGCTGGTCGACGAGGTCTACTACAACGTCGACAACAAGTTCCTTGGATGGCTACAGATCACCGTGCCATCCCTGTCTGCCTCATTCGCGGCCGGTGAAGCAGCGCTTGCGCCGACTGTCACCTCTGGCGACATAAGGATCGAGGTCTGGGATCCGTCGGGCGGTGGGAAATACGATGATCTTCTCGCGGCTACCGATCTTGATACGATCGGCGGGTCACTCATCGTCGTCGATCCCGCCACACCGTTCTTGATGACTACCTCGATAACGCCTGCCGGGCATCCGGACCTCTACTACGAGGTATTGATTGAGGAATTGATCATCAACGGGCCGGTGTCGGCGCGAACCACCTACGCCGCCGGGGCGACGGCGACCGTGCAAGTCGAGTATCCGCCCGTCGTCAGCGGAACGATCCACTACTACGTCGAAGACACAGTGATGGGAAGAGTCCTGTTCGACTACGAGATGACCTTCCATCTTCCCGGTGCAACCGGTTCCGCCGCCTACATAAATCCGGACCTGTAGTCATGCGCAGCTTTCACACCAGACAAGAAGGCCTGACCCTCCCTGAACTGATGGTGGCGATATTTCTGCTCGTCATTGTTTCCGCCGTCTTCCTCCCGACCTTGGTGAGCGGGATGAGAGCTACAGAACAAATCACCAATGCGGCCCGCAGCAACGACAACGTGCGTCTGGTCATTCAACGGATCGATCGTGAGATGCGAGCAACCGAGCAGATCTGTACTCCGCTCCCCGGCGATCCACCGGGCGACACCCTTTCTTTCATTACTAGGGCCTATACCGCTTCAACGACCGCAACAGGAACGCGGCACATCACCTACCAACTCAATGGGACAACTCTGGAGAAGTCGACCGACGGTGGAGCAACCTGGATGCCTGTAATCGAAGGTGTCTTCAACGGAACGATTGTTGATGATGAGTACAACCTCGCCCAGATACCGCCGCGGCCCGTCGGAACGCCGGGCGTTCCCCTGTTCACGAACGAACAGGCCAACGGTGAGCCGTCATTCGGCAAAGTGATAACCGTCCGTGTCTGGGCTGATGAATCTCCCAACGACAGCATCGGAGCGAAATTACTGACCACTGAACTGTCCGGTCGAAACATTTGGGTTCCCAATGGTCCGGGTTGTTAGGGGGATGAAATGAGCGACAGATTGAGGAATTTCGACGAGGGAATCGGGATCGTAACTGCGGTAATCGTCGCATTCATCGTGTTCAGCCTTGGGGCGGTTTGGTATTCGATTTCCGTTCACGAGATCGATGAGACAACATTCGATACACACCGTACGACGGCTCTGCACGTAGCCGACGGAGGTGTTCGCGAAGCGATGTATCAGTTATCCGAGACCACGCTCAACAGCGAGCCCTTCTGGACGGGTTCGGGTACCGATGCGGGCGGAAACTGCGCTGTTTCTACAGTGACGTCTGAGGTAGGTGGGGTTCCGAAGCCGCTGGGGCAGTACTGGGTTCAGGTGACCGATTCGACTCCTGCCGACCTCACGGATTCCCGCTACTTCATCGAAGCGTGGGGCTGGTCACGGGATACGGCGTCACGTCAACGAACTATGAGGAAGATCGAACAGGAAGTCGACATATCCAGCGAACGTGGTTTTGTGTACGCACTCTTCGCGGCCTCCGGTGGTATCGCAGCCGGCAACCAGAAGACCATCTACGGCGACGTGTACTCCGGCAACGACATAACCATCTCCAACTACACAGAGATCTGGGCAAACGACGCGGGCTTCCCCGGTGAGGGAGATCTCACGACTGCAGGGACGCTCACGATTCCGGGTGGATCCAACCTCGAAGTTCAGGGCAATATCTTCGTCCAGGACTACATGAGCGACTCCGCCAATGGATCGTCCTATGGAGGCGACGTTACGGTCGCGGATGGCGGCGCGTATTTCAAGAAATCCACAGTGGTGGGCAAAGTCGGCCTCGGGGGTGACCTCGATCCGACTTCGAATCTGACCGCCGGTTCGCTGGCCACAGGCTTGCCCACTCTGGAACACATAGCGTACGAACCTCTCCCAGGATTCGACTGGGCAGATATCGTGGCAGTCCATGGTGCCGCCCAGATCAACGGTGGAACCGGAGCGACCGGCCCGGTGTTCGAATGGACGACGTGGGGGCAGTTCGACGACTGGTTCAAGGCCAATCGGGATTCGATGTTCGGATGGCACCATGTTACAGACGCGGGATCCCACACCTGGAAGCTCTCGCAGGGTGGCTCGACCGAATGGTCGGATGATTTCATGTTGGTCTTTGACGGCAATCTCACCCTCGAGGGCGGCTCGAGTATTGGTGGCGCTGCCACGGCTCCGGTGATGCTCACGTTCGTAGCCGACACGGTGACATCAGATTTCCAGTTTGGGAAGAACCTTTCGTCGAGTGATGACCTCCAATATGTGGTGTACTCAAAGGGGACGGTCGGGGCTTCGAACCTGACGAAGATCTACGGTGTCGTTTACGGCGAGGCCGATAACTCGGCTAACAAGCTCGAGGTTCACTTTCGACCGCCGCCGAGCGACATCGGATTCACTTTCCCGACAACACTGCGCGTCATGGCTCAACCGCTCGTGTGGCGTGAAGTGCCGGACGGTGTGTTGCCCTGTCCGTTGCCGTAGAGGAGCCTTTAGCCGTTAGCCCTCAGCCCTCAGCCATTGGCCTTGGGCACTGGCCGTGCGGCTAATCTGCGCGCTTCATGTTGCTCGAATCTCGTTCTCTCTGGGTCGCTGAGACCAATACCTACGTGCTGGCGGTCGAATCCGGTGGTCCGGCCGTGATTATTGATGCGCCGCCCGACCCCAAAGGCATTGGTTCCCTGTTGGCGACGCACAATCTCTATCCGGCCGCACTGTTGCTCACGCA
>JAUVQS010000038.1 GCA_030598025.1 Acidimicrobiia bacterium
ATGCAACAACTTCTCCATGGTGTTGGTCGAGCATGTCGTCGGGGTGCTCGGGGTCGTGATGAAAGGTCACGACGGTTTCGACGCCGGCCTGAGTAGCGAAGCCGAGGAGTTGGTGAAGCGTGCTGTGACCCCACCCGACCCGGTCCCGATACTCCTCGTCCGTGTACTGGGTGTCGTGGATCAACACATCGACGCCTTGAGCCAGCCCGAAACCCGATGCCCAGACAGGGTCCGCCGTCAGGTGCTCATTGCCGAGAACCGGTTCGTGGTCCGGCAGATAGGCGAGGCTCCGGCCATCGGCGTCGACCCGGATTCCGAGAGTACGCCCTTGATGAATGATGAAATCGGAGGTCACAGAGAACGGTCCGATCGAAATGGTCCCGGTCCCGATCTCGTGGAGGGTGAGGTTGGGGAGATCCCGAAGATGAACCGGAAACAGCGGTGGCGACAGGTAGCGTCCGAGTCGCGCGGCCAGCGGTCGACCGGATGACTCCGGGCCCCAGATGTGGACCTCAACATCGGGATCAAAGAGGGGATTCAGGAACCCGAGTCCCTGGATGTGGTCCATGTGGAGGTGGGTGAGAACCACGTGAACCGGAGCGGAAGCCGCCGTCGGGGAGGCGTGGACGACACCCGATCCGGCGTCCAACAAGAGCACTGTGCCATCGTCCGCCTGGACCTCGACGGCGGAGGTGTCACCGCCGTAGCGCACAGTCTCCGGACCCGCCCGGCCGACGGAACCCCTGGTCCCGAGAAGAGTGACTCTCACTCTTCGAGTTCCCAGAAGGTTGCCAGGGCACCGACCTTCCGTTCCCCGGCGCCTACCAACGGAATGGCGGTTACACCGATGGTCCGCCAGACCCCGTCGAATGATCGAATCCGCATGGATCGGTGAGCCGGAATCCACTCGGTGAGAGCCACTACGAGCGGCAGTTCGTTCGCCGGCATTTCGGAGCCATCGAGATCTTCGGTAACGAAGCGTTCGGACAGCGCGGAAGCCGGCATCTCACCTGCTTCGCCAAACCTGACTCCAAGAATCCCTTCGGCCGGTTCGTTGTAGAAGACGAGATTGCCGACGGCATCGGCGATCCACACGGGATGGGACAGGGCCTCTGCCAACTGTCTGGCCAGAATCAGTTCGATCGGATGTTGCGTCGCCATATTGTCCCCCGCAATCGTGCCGTGAGTCTACGCCACGAAACCTGCCAAAGATACCGAAACTCCCCGACGGCCTATTCGAGGGCTCTGCTCAAAAACCGCGACCGATTCAGGACGTTGAACCCCATCGCGAGATGGAAATCCTGGTCGGATCCGACCCATGCCACCCGTGCACCGTCGGCCCCCCTCTGCGAATCGACTCGAGAACCGCAGCCCGACCCATGTCCAATTCTTCGGTAGGTCGGATCGGTCGCCACGTACCGTCGCGCCTTCTCCATTCCGCCGAGTCCTTGTTCACGCTACCCAACCCGCCGAGCCGGACGACGTCGGTTTCTGCCTATGCTCGGCGGGCATGCCGACTCGATACGACATATCCACAGTGCCTCTCCAAGGCGGCTATATCGCCAAGCAGTGCCCCGTTGTCGCCCATCTCGCCAACGACCCGACTCTCGACGTTTTGCCACTGGCCCGTGCCGAGGACGCCCAACTGCGGATGGACAGAGGCGTCGAGTTTGAAGCGGAGATCTTTGCCGAACTCACCGCCCTGCATCCTGAGGCGATAACGGTCGACCGTACCGCCTCGCGAGAGGCTCGGCAGGCGGCCACACTCGCCGCGATGGAGTCGGGAGCCGGGCTGATCATCGGAGGACGCCTCCAGCCGGACATTGACGGCAAGAGGGTCGGTGAGCCTGATCTCCTCGTCCGGGTGACCGAACCCGACCGAACCGGGGCATACCTGCCGGTCGACGTCAAGCATCACTTGACGATGAGGGAACGCGCCGGGGACGCGAGCCTCGCCGTCAGTCCGCTGAAGGCTCCCCGGCCTGATCACGCCGTACCGGAAGACGGATCGGTGCTCCGCCCCCACGAGGGCGACGCCCTGCAACTCGCCCACTACCGCCGCCTGCTGGAGGCAGCCGGATACGCCTCAGCCGCAGCGACCGGCGGGATCATCGGCAAAGAGTGCCGGGTCGTTTGGTACGACCTCGACGAGCCAATGTGGCGCTCGGGTGGGCGCGTCCGGACCACACTCGAACGCTACGACTTCGAGTTCGACTTCCGGCTGGACATCATCGCCGTCGCACGGCAGCGCGGTGAAGACGCAACGGTGGAGCCACTCGTCGTCCCGGTCAAGATCACCGATTGCTCCTCCTGCGACTGGTGGGAAGTGTGCCGGCCTGTTCTCGAGGGCGCCGATGATGTCAGCCTCCTCCCTCGCATCGGCTGGCCACAATGGCGCGACCTCCATCTCGGAGGAATCACCACCACCGAGCAACTCGCCTCGCTCGACTGGTCGACCGCTGATCTCATCGCCCGCGGTGTCGACCTCGCAACCTATGTGAACGGTGCCCCCGGCTTCGCGCCCGCCACCCCGGTTGGCGAGGTGATCGGCAAGCGTCGCACGAAGCAGATCGGCGTTCTCACCGAAGCCGGATTCTCGACCGCCGGCGACGCCTCCCGACTCGACCGCGCCACGATCGACGTAGCCTACGCCCCCGGCAATAACCCCATGAAGTCTCTGGCCGTCCAAATCGACACGGCGCGCGCCCGTGAGGGACCAGCGCCGGCCTACCTGCGGCGTGGGGTCGAGAATCTGGTCGTGCCGCGTTCCGACGAAGAAATCGACGTCGACATGGAAAACACCATCGACGGCGATGCCTACCTCTGGGGAGCCCTCGTGTCCGATTCATCTGGCAGCAGCTACCGGGCATCCGTCACCTGGAGGCCGATGGATCCGGAAGGGCTGGTCCGCCGGCAGGTATTCGAACAGTTCTGGAAGTGGTTAGACGAACTGATCAGAACCAGCTCGTCAGCCGGACGAACGGTGGCCGTCTACTGCTACTCCAGCCAGGCTGAGGAGTATCACATGCGCCGGGGCATCGCCGACGACGACATCGGTGCAGCAACAGCCCTTGAAGACTTCCTCGGGTCGGAACGCTGGATGGACATGCGACAGGTGTTCGAGCGGCAGCTCATCACCGGCTTCGGTACCGGCCTGAAGGTGGTCGCGCCGATGGCGGGATTCGAGTGGCGAGATGAAGATCCGGGCGGAGGCCAGTCGATGGTCTGGTATCAGCAAGCCGTCACCGGCGATGGGAACACCAGAGCCCGGCTACTCGCCTACAACGAGGATGACGTTCAGGCGACCAGGTCGCTGCGAGATTGGCTGGAAGATTCCTCGTTTCCGTCCATCACCACAGCCGGCTGATCGGGGGCGGGCTCAGATACGGCGGGGAACGACAACCTGAAGGTGCTGATCCCATCTTCGTAGGAGTACGACAATTCGCCGTCCATCATTCTGGCAAGTTTGCGAGACACGGTTAGACCGAGTCCAACGGACTCCGCAACTGCGAGCACCGCATCAGAGCTCTGGAACGGCTCGAAGACCCGCTCGCGATCCTCTTCCGGGATCCCCGGTCCGTTGTCACAGACACAGATGGTTACTACGCCGTCGCCGCTTCCGGTCATCATCCGGCGCTCGGGACCTCCATATCGGACGGCATTTGTTTTAGATTACGGACGATCTGGCGCACACGGGTTGAGTCGACTTCTGCGATGGCCGGATCGAGGTCCAACTGGAACGAATCTCGCTCCGCCTGGGTGCATACACGCCCGGCGAACACCAGATTCACCTCCTCGGCGAGATCGTGCACCTCTTTGATGATCGTCACGGCGTCGATATCTGCGCGGGAGGTCAGAAGCAAATCCTCGATGATGAAGCTGAGTTCCCTGCTTTGATCGGCGATGACTTCGAGGAGTTCCCTCTCCTCGGCAACTGAAAGATTCACATCATCGTCGACTAGTTCCTGCGCAAAGCCACTGACCACAGTGAGCGGTGTGCGGAGTTCGTGGCTTACAACTGCCAGAAACTGATCTTTTGCTTTCATGTGCGCTTCGAGCTGCTCGTTGCTGACGCGCAGCTCTGCGGTCCGCTCCGTCACTTTCTGATCCGTCGCCCTCAACGCAGCCAGCACCTTGGAGTGCTCGTGTCCGATCCACATCGCCGCCGGTGCGAGAATGAACGGGGCCAGATCCACTATCCACAACACCTGTTGTTGGGCGTGAGCCTCGGCAATCGTCAAAGCGCCCAACCGGGTCGCAACGATCCAGCCGACGACTGGGAACAGCGCGCCGACCAGGAGTCCGGTTATCCCCCATCTCGCTATGGAGCCTTGTCGCTTACTCATCGGTAGGTATTTCGGCACTCCAGCTGAGGGCCTTTACCGAAGTTGCGGGTTTTCGGGCAGAGTCATCGCAAC
The DNA here is from genome assembly GCA_030598025.1 of Acidimicrobiia bacterium. Classification (GTDB taxonomy): domain Bacteria; phylum Actinomycetota; class Acidimicrobiia; order Spongiisociales; family JAHEDJ01; genus JAHEDJ01. Next base: position 4,419 of record JAUVQS010000038.1, read on the forward strand.
CACAACCGGTCGCAAGCATTGGGCTGGTCGACCCGCGAGAATGTGCCGACCATGACCCAGCCGGACCGTTCAATCGCACCGCCCGACCTCGACGTTCTGCGTGCCATTGAGCGGCGAATTCTCTGGCTGGCGGTGCGTATGATCGACCAGGCCAATCGATCAGACTCCGGCGGCATCAAAACCGGCGGACACCAGGCGTCGTCCGCCTCAATGGTCTCGATCATGACCGCGCTCTGGTTCAGTCACATCGGTGGAGAAGACAAGGTAGCGGTCAAACCCCACGCTTCGCCTGTGTACCACGCCATCAAATACCTGACCGGCGAACTCGACCGCTCGTACCTCACCCGACTGCGCCGCAAGGACGGCCTCCAGGCCTACCCGTCACGTACCAAGGACCCCGACGTCGCCGACTTCTCCACCGGCTCGGTTGGCCTCGGTGCCGTCGCTCCCCTCTTCTCGGCTGCCACTCGCCGCTACCTCAGTCATCACTTCGGCGAGCGCCCCTTGGCCCGATTCATCGCAACGGTCGGTGACGCCGAACTCGACGAAGGGAACGTGTGGGAGGCCATCGCCGAACCGGCCCTCCAGGGGCTTGGCAACGTGATGCTGATCATCGACCTGAACAGGCAGAGCCTCGATAGGGTCGTTCCCGGTATCCAGGCAAGCCGGCTCCAGCGATTCTTCGGGGACGCCGGATGGCATGTAGTCGAAGCCAAATACGGGAATCGTCTTCAGCAAGCTTTCGCCCGGCCGGGCGGCGAGGACCTGCGGCGACACATCGACGACATGTCCAACGAGGAGTACCAGAGCCTTTTCGCCTCTGAGGGGGCGGATCTACGGAAGCGATTCCTGGCCAACGCCTCGAGGGAGCTGCGCAGCTTCATGGACGATGTCGCCGACGAGGACCTGGCGCCACTCGTCGGTGATCTCGGCGGGCACGACCTCGATCTGCTGATCCGCTCCTACCGGGAGTGCGACGCGGCTACCGATCGGCCGAGCGTGGTATTCGCATATACGGTCAAGGGCTGGGGCTTGCCCATCGCCGGAGATCCGATGAACCATTCGGCCCTGCTTTCGGCCGACCAGATCGACACACTCCGCGCCCGCGCCGGCCTCACCAGGGACACCGAATGGGACCGGCTTGCTCCCGACTCGCCGGAGGGCACCTTGTGCAACATCGTCGGAGGCGAGATCAACAATCTTCCGCCCCCTCCCCGGCCGGAAATTCCGGTCGAACCCGAGATCACGCAGCACAGTTCCGCCGCGCCGACATCAACCCAAGAGCAGTTCGGGCGCATCCTGGTCGCTCTCGGCAGGAATTCCGAGGTCGCCGACCGCCTGGTGACCGCCTCCCCTGATGTGGCGACCTCGACCAATCTCGGTGGCTGGATCAACAAGATGGGCGTCTACTCGCCTGTCGAGCGAACCGACTACTTCGGAGGCGACCGCCTGTTGCGCTGGCAACCGGGACCGGATGGCCACCACATCGAACTCGGGATCTCTGAGATGAACCTCTTTCTCCTGCTCGGGCAACTCGGATTGGCTCACGAGCACCACGGCGAGATGCTCGTGCCGATCGGGACGGTCTACGACCCGTTCGTTTTACGAGGCCTCGACGCCCTCATCTACTCGCTGTACAACGGCAGCCGGTTCGTGGTGGCCGGCACCCCTTCCGGCATCACTCTGGCTCCCGAGGGTGGAGCGCACCAGTCCAGCATCACCCCGTCGGTTGGGCTCGAGCTGCCCGGTATCGAAGCCTGCGAGCCAACCTACGGGCGAGCCCTCGATTGGCTTCTCGCGGATGGCATCCGCCGTCTCTCTGACGCGGAGGGAACCAGCCTCTACCTGCGGCTTTCGACCCGCCCGATCGATCAGACACCGTTTGAGTCAGCCGTCGACCGGCGAGGTCTCGGGTCGATCCACAGTGATGTTCTCGCCGGTGGTTACCGGCTCCGCGAGCCGGCTGCAAGTTCTCCGGTCGGGTTGATGATCGCCGCAACCGGACCGCTGATGCCCGAGGTGTTGGCCGCCGCAAACGGGCTCGAAGAAGAGGGCATCGCCACCACCGTCCTCGATATCACGAGCCAGGACCGCATGTTCCACGAGTGGCGACGCTCGCTCGCCGAGGCATCCCGAAACCGGTCCGGCGCCGTGGGCTCCCTTCATCTCGAGAGAATCCTCGAGCCCAAAGAACGGCACCTCCCGATCCTGACCGTGCAGGACGCTTCCAGCCATGCCATGTCGTGGCTGGGTTCGGTATTCGGTCAACCCGTCTTCCCGATCGGGGTGGATCGCTTCGGGGAGTCCGGCACGATCGATGAACTCTATGAGTCGTTCGGGATGCTTCCCGACCAGATCGTCAACGCCGGGATCGCCGCCACCAACCTCGGCATCTAGATCGGCGCGCCGCCCGGGTATCGTTTCTGCCATGGACCAGGCGCCAGATCAACTACTCGAGCAACCTGTACCGCAGGTCGACACCGAGCAGGCCTCAACGACGGCTCTCCTTCTGTTCGGCGTTGACGGAGAGGCCTCTCCTCTGGAAAGCGAACGGGACCGCAACTTCTTGATCAAGAGCGAGCAGGGATCGTTTGCCCTCAAGTTCGCCAACCCGGCGGAGGGTTCGACCGTGCTCGAGATGCAGGCCGCCGTGCTCGAGCACATTGCTCTGGTTGACCCCGACTTGCCGGTTCCTCGCACCCGGCCGACCATCGGAGGCGAGGCCGTCGGCGCCTCCACGGTCGACGGACAGACGGTTCCAGTGCGGATGGTGAGCTTCCTTCCCGGGGCCACACTCGAGCAGGGCGTTTCCTCGGAGCCACTCCGCAGCAGCATCGCCGCCACGCTTGCCCGCCTTGGATACGCTCTGCGCGGTTGCTTTGATCCGGCGGCGGGCCGGATGCTGCTCTGGGATCTCACTCACCTCCCGCTGCTGCGATCGAAGGTTCACTACCTCGAACCCGATCAACAGCCACTCGTCCGGCAATGGCTTGATCGATTCGACGAGATCGTCGCTCCCCGCCTGCCTCATCTGCGGGCTCAGATCATCCACAACGACTTCAACCCCGAGAACTTGCTGGTCCGCCCGGCTGATCCCGACAGGATCAGCGGCATCATCGATTTCGGAGATGTCGTCCATGCACCGCTGGTAATCGACCCCGCCGTTGCCATTTCTTATCAGATTCTCGGCCAGGAGGACCCGATCCCCGTCATCGCCGAAATGGCGAGCACCTACCACGCCACTGTCTCGCTCGAGGAAGACGAACTCGCCGTCCTGGTAGACCTCATCGCCGGTCGTTTGGTTCAATCCCTCGTAATCGGGGCGTGGCGGGCCGACCACCACCCGGAAAACACCGAGTACATCCTCTCGTATTCGGACACCAGCTGGGACTCTCTCGAACAGCTCTCCAGCCTCGATCCAGAAACGATGATCGGGGCGATCCGGGAGGCGTGCGGGGTGTTGACCGGAGCGCGGTTCGGCCCAGCGGATCTTCCGGCCCTCCTCGACCGGCGCCTGAATCGCCTGGGTACAGGGATGCGCCTGTCGTACTCGGAACCGCTCCACATCGTGGCCGGCGAAGGACCATGGCTCATCGATTCGGCGGGTCAACGCCACCTGGACGCCTACAACAACGTCCCGCACGTCGGGCACAGCCACCCTGCCGTTACCGCGGCCGTCGCCCGGCAATCCGGCATCCTCAACACAAACACCCGCTACCTCGTCGACGAAGTGCTCGACTACGCCGATCGACTCGTCGCGATGTTCCCGGACGACCTCGGCGTGGTGTTCTTCGCCAACTCCGGCAGCGAGGCCAACGACCTGGCCTGGCGAATGGCTCAGACGGTCACCAAGAACGATGGAATCATCGTGACGAAGCACGCCTACCACGGCTCCACCGCTCTCACGATGGCAACTTCACCGGAGGAACTCGGGATCGAGAACCTCGAGCCGTGGGTGGCAACCGTGCCGGCCCCCGACCCCCGGCGTCGAGATGACAACGCGCTGGCAGAGGCAATCGAGGGCCTCGACAAGCGCGGTCATCGGCCGGCGGCGCTGGCCTTCGACACGGTGTTCTCGAGCGATGGGATCTTCGAGCCCTCACCCGGCTACCTCCGAAGTGCCGCCGACCAAGTCAGAGACGCGGGTGGACTCTTCATCGCCGACGAGGTCCAGGCCGGGTTCGGCCGTGTTGGCACGCGAATGTGGGGCTTCGCCGGACACGACGTCGTGCCCGATATCGTCACGCTGGGCAAGCCGATGGGGAACGGACATCCGGTGGCAGCCGTAGTCACCACACCCGCGATAGCCGAGGCGTTCACCAGGGACGGCTACTACTTCAGCACGTTCGCCGGAAACCCGGTCTCAACGGCGGCGGCTATGGCCGTCCTCGATGTCATGGCGGCAGAGGGACTTCCGGCCAAAGCTGAGCGAGTCGGAGCGTATCTTCGGACAGGCCTCAGCAGACTGGCAAACGAGCATCCGTCAATCACCGATGTGCGTGGTCCCGCCATGTTCATCGGAGTCGAACTCAGCGTCGGCGGAGATCCAGATCCGGAGCGGACCGAATGGATCGTGAATGAGATGCGCCGCCGGCAGATTCTCATCGGCCGAACCGGTATCCACGGCAACGTTCTGAAAATCCGGCCGCCTCTCGCTTTCGACGAGTCCCACGCCGACCTGCTCATTGAAACACTCGCCGGGGTGCTCTCCGAGACGCAGGAGTAATCGGGCACATCGGATTTCAGCGGGGGTGACCGGATGACCCTCGCGCTTCGCTGAGGCCTCTCGACCTGATTCGGTAACTAGTTAGTTTGAATCGATCGGCTTTGTGTCTCAACTACCCGGCGGATTTGTCGATGACCTCATCAAGGAGCAACAGATGAGAACATCTGCAAACGAGCGATGCGACTTCTGCGGCGAGACTGCCGTAGCATTTCAACGCGGCGCAAGCGTGTGCGGACGATGCGGAATCGAGCGAACGCTCGACCATTCGGGCTCGCCGATGAGGTCGCGACGGATGGCGCTGGTTGGCCTGTTCTCGTCGGGCTTGCTTGTGAAACTGATGCTGGGCTCCGTGGCGCTGGCCGCAGTGGGTAGTTGGGCAGCAGCGACAGTGATGGCCCCACCGCCCCCTATCGTTATTTCTCCACCTGCCTCGGTTAGTGAGGTGATCAGCGCAACCACCGTCGTTGAGGTGCCTGCGCGCAGCGACGAACCAGCAATCTCGGTCGAGGAGGTCGTCTCAGCCGCCAAGGATCAGGCTGCCAAGGCTCACGAATTCGCAGCCGCCACCCAGGACTGGGCCAACTGTGTCTCAGATGCCGCAATCTCTCACCGAGGCGGGGCGTTCCGGCCGTGGGGAGTGCGGACAGACTGCCCCTACCCCCGGCCGTCTGACTTCGGAATCGGCCAAGGCCAGGGCCCACCGGATACGCCGCCGGGTTGGGTACACAAACTGGACAATCCCGGTCAGTCCAACGACCACGATCCGAACGAGAAGAAGTCCGACGGGCCGGACCCGCGACTCAAGGGCCAAGCCGACGAAAACGAGGAAGACGGGGAAGACGACGAGTAGACGATCGGCCTCAGACCTTCCTGGGCACCGCCCCCGTCAAGCTGAAGATCGCTCGCATGCATTTGTGCCCGAAGTCGGCGGTCGGATCGAACATCAGCGGACACCCACCGTCGATCACCACCATTCCATTGTCGCGACCCAACGCCGTCGCCTCCTCGGACACGCTGCCGGCCCCCATCGACCTGTGCATCCAAGCCCGCGTGATCTCTGCAGCAACAGCATCACGCATCACCCCGGAGGCGTGCTCCGCGCTCGTGCCGATCACCACGGCATCTACACCGCCCGGGATCGAGCCAAGGTCCGGATAGCACTTATCGCCCTCGATCTCTTCGGCATTCGGGTTCACGGCAAATACCTCATAGCCGCGATCCCGGAGTCGTTGGTAGACGATGTTGCTCCCATGGCCCTGCGGGTTGCGCGATACGCCCGCCACAGCTATTCGCTTCTGAGCAAGGAAGTCGGCTGCTGCCTCTTTGATGGTCGTCATGTGGAGGATCCTCCAACTGGGCGCCGTTTCTGGTTCTCCCAGAAGTGTCTCGGACCATTCGTGCTTTGAACAGGGCCGAACGGCCCGTGGCCGGCTGGAATTCCCCGGAATGCTCCGTAGAACCAGCGCTGTCGGGTTGCCGCCCGGCGTTGGTAACCTCGTCAGCGCTCGAGGGGAGGATTCGTGACGGCACCGGCGATGGAAAACGAACTGCGGGTTTCTCCGCTGGAGCTCTTCTTTGACCTGGTGTTCGTGTTCGCGATCACGCAGGTTGCCTCACTGATCCGCCATGACCTCTCGCTCCTCGGGGTCGCCAAGGGAGCTCTGATCCTGGCCATGCTGTATTGGGGATGGTCGCTGTTCACCTGGACACTCAACTTCGTCGGAACGGGCAGACTCGATGTACGCCTCGGCCTGTTCATCGCCATGGCTATGTCCCTGCTCATGGCCCGCATAATTCCGGAGGCCTTCGATGACGGGGGCCCCTATTTCGCGGGTGCGTACTTTGTGTTCCGGTTGGTCGCCAACGTGGTTGCCCTTCGAACCGAAGACCGGGAAGCACGCGATCGGCAGTGGGCCTTCATCCCGATCACCATGTTTGGCAGCGCCGTTGCTTTGGGAGGCGGCTTCATCGACGACCCGTGGCGCTCGTGGATCTGGCTCGCCTCGCTGGCCATCGATCTCCTCGCCGCCCGGGCCGCCGAGCGAGTCGACTGGCACATCCAGGCAGGGCATTTCGCCGAGCGTTACGGATTGCTGGTGATCATCGCCCTCGGCGAGTCGATTGTTGCGATCGGAGCGGGGTTGATCGAGGTCGAGGTTGACATCACACTCGGTCTGACTCTCGTCGTCGCGTTCGCGGCTACCTCGACTCTCTGGTGGTCGTACTTCCATTGGGTGGCCGATCGAGTCGAGCAGCATCTCCGCGATCTCCAGGGAACCGCGCGGGGAGCGTTCGCCCGCGATGCATA
>JAUVQS010000142.1 GCA_030598025.1 Acidimicrobiia bacterium
ACATAGTCGTCGGAGTAGTTCTCGGGCAGGAACTGATTGTCGGAGTCACCAACAAAGGCTTCCTGAAGGATCTTCATCCCCGGGTACCCGAGTTGCAGTCGGAGATCCTCCACAACATCACCGAGAGGACCGAGGTCTTCGACGATGATGTCGAGGTCACCGAATCGGCGTTGCATCGACTCGAAAAAGACGACGCCCGGACCCTCACGCCAGACCCCATCAGCCGCTGTATCCGATGAGCCGTCGATCTCGTAGTACATGGCGAATCCGGTGAAATGGTCGAATCTGAGCACATCCGCCTGCCGAATGAATGCCTGGAGACGGCGCGCCCACCATGCAAAGTCATCGGCGCGATGGGCCTCCCATCGATAGAGCGGATTGCCCCACCACTGTCCTGTTTCCGAGAACCTGTCAGGAGGAACGCCCGCAACCTTGTTTGGCACTCCGGTTGTCATGTCGATCGTGAACAGCTCAGGATTCAGCCAGACATCGACGCTGTCCGCAGCGACGTACAAGGGCACGTCCCCGATGATCTCCACCCGGCGTCGTGCAGCATGCTCACGCAGGGCGTCGAGCTGTCGATAGAAGATGAACTGACCCATGGCATGGCGGGTTATCTCGTCGGCAAGCTCTCGACGAGCCACGTCGAGTGCCGTGGAATCCCGAGCGCGGAGTTCGGGAGGCCAACCGGTCCAGGAGCCTCCCCCATGAGCGCCCTTCAGCGCCATGAACAGGGAGAAGGGTTCGAGCCACTCCGCCTCCCGCAGCCGGAACTGGTCGAACTCGTGGGAAAGATCACCGGCTAGCCGACTCGATGCCGCGCCGACCATCGCCCACTTGTCGTCGATGACACGGCCGTAGTCGACATGTTCGGTTTCTCTTGTCTCAGCCACCTCGCCAGCTTTCAGGAGACCATCGTCAACGAGAAGATCGGGGGAGATGAAGTTGATGTTGCCTGCGGCGGACGAAAGCGACGAGTAGGGAGAATCGGCGTACCCGGTCGGCCCCAAAGGCAGCATCTGCCAGTACCTGCACCCGGCATCGGCAAGCCAATCGACCCAGATGTGCGCCGCCGGACCGAGATCGCCTACACCGTAAGGCCCGGGGAGACTGCTGACGTGTAACAAAACACCTGACGAACGGTGAAACATCAAGATGTCATCTTGTCAGATGAGGTTCGGTTTGGACGGCTTAGTGCTCTCCGAGACCCGACGATCAATGGAGTAGGTTTGGCGTTATGACAGCGCGCCGATCCCGGGTTCTCTCGATGGTTCTCGCCGGTGGGACCGGAGCGCGACTAATGCCGTTGACCAGAGACCGCGCCAAGCCGGCGGTTCCCTTTGGCGGCCAATACCGACTCGTCGACTTCGCTCTTTCCAGTCTCGTCAACGGCGGCTACCGGCGGATACTCGTTCTCACCCAGTACAAGAGTGACAGCCTCAATCGACACATCTCACTCACCTGGCGGATGTCGCCTCTGCTTGGCAATTATGTGACGTCGGTGCCCGCTCAGATGCGGGTGGGCGAGCGATGGTTCCTCGGCTCGGCCGACGCCGTGTTCCAGAACCTCAACATCGTTCGTGACGAACGCCCCGAGCATGTCTTTGTCTTCGGCGCCGACCACATCTACCGGATGGATCCCAGCCAGATGTTGGAGCAACACGTCGCGACCAAGGCTGGGGTAACGGTTGCCGCCATTCGGATGCCCATCCGGGAGGCCTCGCAGTTCGGTGTCATTGAGAGGGGCATCACGACTCAAATCGAAGCGTTCCGGGAAAAGCCCGACGACCCCAAGCCAATACCGGGCGATCCGGGCCTCATCCTGGCCTCGATGGGTAACTACGTCTTCGACGCAGAGTTTCTTCAGGACCTGGTCCAGAGCGACGCTGACGACGAGAACTCGAACCACGACATCGGCGGAGACCTGATTCCGAAATCCGTGGACGCCGGTGAGGCTCACGTCTATGACTTCGCCGACAACGACGTGCCAGGAGCGGTCGGACTCGATCGTGGGTATTGGAGAGACGTCGGGACCATCGACGCCTACTACGAGGCCAGCATGGATCTGATCCACCCCGAGCCGGTTTTCAACCTCTACAACGAGGAATGGCCCATCTACACCGCCAGCGAGAACGCCCCACCGGCCAAGATCGTCGCTGAGCCCGGGGTGACTGGCATCGTCCAGGACTCGATCCTGAGCAACGGAGTGATCATCTCCGGATCCAACGTCGAGGGTTCCATCTTGTCGAAACGGGTCCATGTCGAAGGAGGATCAACCATCGAGCGAAGCATCATGCTC
>JAUVQS010000002.1 GCA_030598025.1 Acidimicrobiia bacterium
CTTGTCGATGCGGACGGACTCCACGGCGGAGTAGCCAAGATCGTGGACGCCCCGTAAGACGGCGGCGCCCTGGGGGTCTGCGATGTCGGATCGCCGCGTCACAAAGACGGTCGCCTTCATTTCCCGATCTCCTGCAGATAGTCGTCGAATGGGCGGCCGGTGATCCTTCCGTACGCGTCCGTGTACTTCCTTCTCGTTTCGTCGACTACCTCGGCCGGTAGATCAGGGGCGGGTGCAGTGTGATCCCAACCCACCGAATCGAGCCAATCGCGTACGAACTGCTTGTCGTAGGAGGGCACCGGATTGCCCGGTTCCCATTGATCCCGCGGCCAGTAGCGGGAAGAGTCGGGGGTGAGAACCTCATCAATCAGCAACAGTTCGCCGTCGGACCAGCCGAACTCGAACTTCGTGTCGGCGAGGATCACGCCGCGTTCCGCGGAGAACCGGGCTGCGGCGAGGTAGATCTCGATCGACGTTTCCCTGAGTCTCTCGTACAACTCATCGCCGAGTGCTCGGCGGGAATCCGACTCATTGAGGTTCTCGTCGTGTCCCGACGCGGCCTTGGTGGCCGGAGTGAAGATTGGCTCAGGAAGTTTGTCTGCCAACCGCAATCCATCCGGGAGGTGTTCGGTGGTGGGGCCACCTCCGTCCCGGTATTCCCGCCAGGAAGAACCGTATAGATAACCGCGGACCACACACTCGACCGGAATCACCTCAGCCCGGCGAACCACCATGGCGCGGCCGGCGAGCATTCGGCGTTGGTCTGCCGTCAATCCGTCAATGTCTGACAAATCGGTGTCCAGCAGGTGGTTCGGCACATCCAGGAGGTCGAACCAATGGAGTGAGAGGCCGGTCAGGACCCGTCCTTTGTCCGGGATCGGGTCGGGGAGGATGACGTCGTAGGCGGAAATACGGTCGGTGGCTACGAACAGAAGTCGTTTGCTATCGATTTCGTAGATCTCGCGCACCTTGCCGGAGGCGAGATGTTTCAATGCCAGCACGGTGCGAGATGGTAGCGGCAGGCTGCTGTCGCAGATGACATCCCTCCCGTCTGGCTGGATGATTGGCGGGTTCGGGCGGTAACGTGCCGCCATGACGACCACAAATGAGCAAGTGCTGATGCTGCGCCATTCAGATGGAGTCGACTCGGGTTGGCTGGGTGAAGCGCTCGATTTAGCCCGGGTTCAGGTTGCAACGATTTGCCTCGACGCCGGTGATCCCCTTCCCGATTCGATCGACTGGAAAGGTGTCGTTGTGCTCGGCGGCGCAATGGGTGCTTACGAGGAGGCCGACTACCCGTTCTTCGTTGCCGAGAAGAAGTTCCTGACCAGACTCGTCGATGCCGATGTTCCGGTGCTCGGTATCTGCCTTGGCAGCCAACTCCTGGCCGACGCAACGGGCGGCCGGGCTTACCAGGCTCCCGACCCGGAAGCCGGTTTCTTGGCGATGACCGTGACGGAAGCGGGGCTGGCGGATCCTGTATTCCGGAATCTCCCCGACAAAGTACTGGTAACCCACGGCGACACCTTTGACCTGCCTCCCGGAGCGGAACTGCTGGCGTACACGGATCGCTATCAGCACGCCTACCGGGTGGGTTCTGCTCTAGCGGTGCAGTTCCACACGGAAGCGGGCGCCGACCTTGTCGAACTGGCGGTCGGCCGGCCCGGCGGCGGAAACATCGTCGCAGCCGGCGTTGACCCGGTGGACCTGGTCGCAGAACTGCGCGCAGCCGAGGATGTGTACAGGGAGCAGGCGTTGCGGTTCTTCGGCGCCTGGGTGGACTCCCTCTGATTTTCTCAGCAGTGCTATGAAGACGCGCGGATAGGTGGTCGCCAACGTGGATTACCCCCTCCGACCTGCTCTGCAGGAGCAGGCCAACTCACCCCACCTCCGTGGGAGAGGACGCAAAAAGCAGTACTGCCGTCACCCCTTTACGTTCTCCCCCGCAGCGCGGGGGAGATGGGTGAGCGCAGCGAACCCAGAGGGGGCCGAGTCACCTATTCGCTGATCTTCTATGTGCTACTGGTGATACATAGCACTGCGCGGAAGATCTGAGAAGGGAACAATCAGCCCCGGAGTCGGGTTGAGGCCTCTGTGAATGGCCCGAACCCGCTCCGTGCTGCATGGTCGATGTTTCGCAACCAGCGGACCATCGAAAGACCACGCCCGTCCGGTGTCGAACGCATCGATCACTCCGCGCTGACGCCCCAACTCGAGGCTCTGGCGCGAGGGAAGATGGCCGCCCTCGAAGCCATCCGGCCCGACCTCACCCGATACGTGGATGCGCTTTCTGGCGTCGATCCCAATCGACTGACGCGGTCGGAAGCGCTGGCTTTCTGGTTGAACCTCTACAACGCCGGGGCTCTCCGACTGGCTGCCGCTGCCTTCGCCGCCGGCGAGGAATCGGTCTTGCGGGTTCCGGGCGGCTTCAATGAGCCGTTCGTGATGGTGGCCGGCGAGGAACTATCTCTCGACGCGATCGAACATGCCAAGATCCGACGATTCGGGGATCCGCGAATCCATTCAGCGATCGTTTGCGGGTCGGTCTCCTGCCCCACGTTGCGAGCTGAGCCGTACGACGGGCAGCGCCTTGACGCCCAACTCGATGATCAGATGCGACATTTCCTCACCTCGGGAGGAGCGCAGGTCGCCGGAGACCGACTCATGTTGTCGCGCGTATTTCTCTGGTACGGGGCAGATTTCGTCCGTCCGGGCAGGATGCCCACCTGGATCCCGGCTTCCAGGAGGCGAGTGGCTGCCGCTCTCAGACCCTGGCTGGCCGAATCGATCGTCGGTCAACTCGACGGCTCGTCCTCAAACGTCGAGTTCCAGCCCTATGACTGGGGACTGCGATGCTCGGTCGGTTGACGGACAGCGACGGTTAATGCGGTCAAGGCCATGACGGCCGCCATCGTGTCGAACGGGAGGACCCATCGCAACAGCGCCCCGCCGTCCACCACCCAACCTCCGCCGTCGGTGAATCCGACGATTCGGAGGTAGTTCCATATCGACCAGATGCAGATGAGCGAGAGAATCCCGCCCGCCAGCCGGGCGCTGCGCTCTCCACGTAGCCAGCGAACTCCGAAGTACAGAGCGGCGACGGACCAGGCGATGTCGAGCGTCGATAGGAGCTGAAGGAACTGCAGCGATGCATCGAACCGAAGCGCAGCTGAGGTTGCCAGCGTGACCAGCGCCACCACGCCGGTGACGAGTGCCACGAGTGATCCGGCGGTTGTGAATCGGCGGAGGCTCACACTTGTGATAGAGGTGAACATCGGTTCATCCGTATACCGTGCCAGGTCGAGCATCGTCGCGAACCCGAGCATCACCACCGCGGTCGTGTGCACAGTGGACCAAGCGAGCAGCGACTCGTGCGACGGTTGCGGGATGAAGAGCAGCAGGGGAGCGGCAACCAGCCCACCGGTAAGCCACCGGAGGGAACGAAGGAGGGCTGCTTCAAGGAACACGCCCGCAGATTAGGGCAGATGGCCTGCTCCGGCGGAGCAGGTTGGAGGGGACCGAAGCACCTCCGCTGATCACTTCGGAACGTATGAACGTCTGACTTGATATTCATATATTCTGAAGTAGCCTGTCCAGATGGAGGACACCGAACAAGGAATGGAGCATCGGCACGCTCCATTGCCTGACGGCGTGATCGACGTCGAAACGGCGAACGTGCTTGCGGAGCGTCTCAAAATGCTCTCCGATCCCGGCCGGCTGCGGATGATATACGCCCTCGCGGAAGTCGACGAGCTATGCGTCGGCGATCTGGCCGCGAGCGTCGGCTCGAGTGAATCGGCGACCAGCCACCAACTTCGACAGATGCGCCTCGGCGGGCTGGTACGGGCGCGCAAGCAAGGTCGCGAAGTCTTCTATCGCATCGCCGATACCCACGTGCGGCAACTCCTTGAAGTGATTGCCGAGCACTTCCTCCACGGCGATCCGGAGCATTGATGAGCGACGGCCACTCGCACCTCTCCCGCGCCGGTCGACGTCACCTCCGTCCGCTCTCCGTCGCCTTCGGGTTGGTGGTCGTGTTCATGATTGTCGAGCTGGCGGCAGGTCTTCTGACCGGCTCGCTGGCGTTGATTTCGGATGCGGGCCACATGGCCACCGATGCGCTTGGCTTGGGAATGGCGATCGCGGCAATCGTGGCCGGCGATCGTGCTGCCACCGGCGGAAGCCGGACCTACGGGCTCTACAGATTGGAGATCCTGGCGGCCCTTGCCAATGCGGTGCTCTTGTTTGCCGTTGCGGCCTACGTCATCTTCGAAGCGGTGCGACGCTTGCGGGAACCGACCGAGGTTCTCACCACACCAATGCTCCTGGTCGCCGGCATCGGCCTCTTGGTCAACCTGATCGGATGGCGCCTTCTCCGTACCGGTTCCCGGGAATCGATCAACGTCAAAGGTGCCTACCTCGAGGTGGTCGCCGATCTGGCCGGATCGGTCGGGGTGATCGCGGCCGCCGTCATCATGATCTTCACTGGTTGGCGTCACGCCGATCCGTTGTTCGCGGCCTTGATTGGGCTCTTCATCCTGCCGAGGGCATGGCGACTTGGAAATCAGGCGCTGCGGGTTCTCGTCCAGGCCGCTCCCGTGGGAATGGATTTGGACCACCTTCGTCGCGATTTATGGGCTGTAGATGGGGTCGTCGATGTTCACGACCTGCACGTTTGGACCCTCACCTCAGAAATGGATGTCGCCACGGTCCACCTGATGACCGGAACCGCAACCGATCCCCACCCGGTGCTCGACGAAGCTCGTTCCATCCTCGAGGACGATTACGACATCGCCCATGCGACTCTCCAGGTTGAGCCGGACACCCATCAAGGATGCTCGGAGATCAGCTGGTAGGCGTCAATGCTCAGCGTGTCCCGTTCGGTCGAAGTGCTGGTGTCGTTCGTCGACCGGAAAGTGTGCTGAGTCATCGAGTATGGGTGTTCCGGATTCGTCTTCGACTACTTCTATTCCATACGCACGAGCCAGGTGCGCAGACGTCAGGACGGTGTTCGGCCGTCCTTCGGCTACGACTCCGCCGGACAAGAGAAGCACATGGTCGGCTTTGGCTGCCTCGCCGAGATCGTGAGTAGTCGCTATTACCGTGCGACCCCGGCGTTGCTCGTCGAATATGGTCTTGGTGATGATCTCTTTCGAAACGAGGTCGAGTGCGTTCAGTGGCTCATCCAGCAGCAGCAGTTCCGCCTGCTGAGCCAATCCTTGCGCGACGAAGACCCGCTGGCGCTCACCACCGGATAGCTCTCCGAGGTGCCGTCCGGCCAACCGGGCGATGTCGAGTCGTTCGAGAGCTTCTTCGACGACCTCGCGATCGATCTTCCCGATGAACCCGAATGCTCCCCGGTCGACATACCTGCTCATCATGACGACCTCCCGTACCGTGACCGGAAGGCGGTCGTTGACTTTCGTCGCCTGAAGTACCAGCGAGGTTCGAGACCGGGCTCCCGCTGGGTCGGATCCGAGTACATGGAGGACTCCGTCGGCGAGGGGAGCGAGCCCGGCTATCGCGTTGAGAAGGGTCGACTTCCCGGAACCGTTTGGTCCGATGACGCTCGTGATTTGCCCGGACGGAATAGACACATCGGAGGCGCGAAAGGCGACGCGGTCTCCGTAGATCAGAGTGACGTTGGTCCCGCGAACGGCTAGTGGCAGCGCGGACACAGTCCCTCCAGGTCGAGTCGATGCCCGGTCACGTCGAACCCCGCGGCCCGGCCGGCATCATCTGCGATTCGCCTGATCGTGGACTCGATCTGAGCGTCGAAGTCGATGTCCTGAGTGGATCCACATCTGGTGCACGTGATGTGGTGATGATGGCCCGTCAGCCACTCGGCCAGTTCGTACCTCGCGACTCCGGCACCGTCGTGAAATCGCTCGAGCACACCGCTGGAAGAGAGGACACTCAACGTTCGATAGAGCGAGGAAAGCGGGACGGCCGATTTGAGTAGCTTGTTGATCTCTTCGGCGGTGCTCGGGCCGTCGACTCGAATGAGCTTCTCAATGACGAGTCGGCGGGCTCGCGTCGTTCGTACTCCGGACGTTCGGAGCCTCTCCTCGGCCAGGTCCACCGTGGGTCGATGTTGCGCGGTCATGGTTGTGATGGTACCTTATAATGATTATGAGAACAACTCTCATTCTCAAAACGTTAGCTCTGTTTCTCGCAGCTGTGGCTGTTACGGCCTGCTCCGCCGATGGCGAAGAGAGGCAGTCAATCGAGGTGGTTGCGACTACCTCGATTCTCGGAGACATCACCTCGAACGTCGTTGGCGATGGAGCGCTTCTCGAGGTGATCATGTCGCCGGGGGCCGACCCCCATGAGTTCGAGCCGTCTGCCCGTCAGGTGGCGTCCATCTTGTCGGCGGATCTCGTTGTTGCCAATGGCCTTGGCCTGGAGGAGAGCCTCGAAGATGTGTTGGATTCCGCCGTCGAGGAAGGTGTGGCGGTGATAGAGATCGGATCCGAGGTTGATCCGGTCCGTCTCACCGATTCCGATGGATTCGATCCCCACGTCTGGCTCGACCCGGTGCGAATGGCTGGTGCCGTCGACTCGATCATCGCGGCGCTGGTTGAGCTCGATGCTTCCGTCGATTGGGCCGCGCAGGCTGCGCCGTATCGGCAAGAGCTGCTCGCGTTGGATACTTGGATCGGTCAACAGCTCGAATTCATCCCTCCGGATACAAGAGTTCTTCTCACCGGTCATCAGAACCTCGGCTACTTCGCCGATCGTTATGAGTTCAAGATCGTCGCCACGATTCTGCCGGGAGCGACGACGATGATTGAACCGAGCGCCTCGGGCTTCGCCGGCGTGATCGACGTTCTCGAAGCATCAGGCGCCCGGGCGGTCTTCACAGATTTCGGTGAGAGCCAGGCACTCGCCGAGCAATTGATCGCGCAAGCGGATCGGGACGTGGCCGTCGTTCCCCTTCATCTAGGCGCTCTCGGAAGCGAGGGATCTGGCGCCGAGACCTATCTCGACGTGATGCGTTGGAACGTGGAGGCGATCCGGGCGGTGTTTGAGCAATGAGTTGGCTCACCGATCCATTCTCGAATGATTTCATGATGCAAGCGCTGCTGGCTGGGTCCCTGGCCGTCGTCACTACATCTCTCATCGGCACCTGGGTGGTACTGCGCGGATTGAGCTTCATGGGCGACGCTATGGCACACGGCGTCCTCCCGGGTATTGCGCTGGCGTTTGTTTGGGGGTTCGATCTGACCATCGGTGCGGCGATGAGCGCCCTGATCATGATTGCGGGGATCGAGTATGTGCACCGTCGCGCCAGACTGAGCGAAGATACCGCCATTGGGTTGCTCTTCGTCGGAATGCTGGCCCTGGGTGTGATCATCATGTCGAGGGCCCCGTCCTTCGCCGGCAGCCTGACCGGGTTCTTGTTCGGGAACATCCTCGCCGTCGGTCAATCCGACCTGATCATCCAGGCCGTCGCCGCCGGGATCACCGCTCTGGCCGTGGCCGTGTTCTATCGCCCGTTTCTCGTCTTGTCGTTCAATGAGGACAAGGCAGAGGTGTTGGGCCTGCGACCACGGGTTGCTCATACAGTGATGCTCGGTCTGCTTACCCTCGCCATCGTCACCTCGTTTCGAGTGGTGGGAAACCTCCTCGTGTTTGGCTTCCTGGTGGCACCCCCTGCAACAGCATCTCTTCTCGTGCGTCGAGTTCCGACGATGATGATCACCGCCGTGATCATCGGCATCGCCACCGTCGGAGGCGGCTTGCTGCTGACGTGGCACGCCGATACGGCTGCCGGGGCAAGCATCGCCGGCGCCTCTGTGGCCGTCTTCTTTTTCGTTCTGATCGCGCGTCAGATCGTTGAAGCCGTGCGTCGATGATGATTTGAAGATGTGTCGCAATGCTCAGGTGCGTCTAGCATTCTGGCCCGTCGACTACTGAACCCTCCCATGACTCATTCACGAACTATTCGTATATTGCTTTCCATCGCCTCCGGCATCCTCTTCGTGGTCGCCGTGGCCGGCTTGCGCGTCGGTATGGCCTATTGGTCTATCGATCGAGATGAGTTCGATCCCGATGCTGCTCGTGAGCGAATCGAGGAAGCCGCCGGTGACTCTTCGGCGCTCAACAACGGGCCTGACGGCGACGGCTCACAAACCGACTCGGACCCACTCTTCCTGAACGATCTCGACTTCGAGCTGACCGATGATGGACTTGCCCCGGAGAACCCCGATATCGGTGAGCACATCGTGCTGCCGGACATGAGCAGTCCAAGGCTTCCGGACAACATGTTCACCTCCTACGTTCTGATCGGGGCCGATCTGAGTGGCTACCTGGCCGACACGATCATCCTGGTGCTGCTGCCGTCCGATGGGTCGGTGCCGATTCTCGCCAGCCTGCCAAGGGATCTGTATCTGCCGACCGCCTGTGGCGGGGAGTACGCCAGGATCAACTCGACACTCGGTGGGTGCAAGGGGGTGGCTTCGGGGCCGGAGCTTCTCTCGCTGACCGTCGAGGACTTCACCGGCATCTCCATCGATCACTTTGCGCAGGTCGGGTTTACCGGTTTCGCTCAGATCATCGACGTGCTGGGCGGCGTCCAGGTATGTGTCGATTATCCAACCAGAGATATCAAAGCCGAGCTCGACATCGAAGCCGGCTGCATCCAGGCAGACGGAGCGACGACACTCGCCTGGGTACGATCGCGTAGTCCGGAACAACTCGTCGACGGGGTGTGGGGCCGTGTCTCCGGAGCGAGTGATTTCTCTCGCCAGAGCCATCAGCACGATGTCTTGCTTCAGCTGTTCTCAAAGATGAGCTCATTCGGATCATTGACCGCCGTCGGCGAGGTGGCACAACAGGTAGCCAACTCGGCCAGGCTTGACAGCGCATTCTCGATCGGCGATGCCGTTTCCCTCGCCTGGTCTTACCGGAGCGTGGACTCGTCGAGTCTCAAGGTTGTTCGCCTGTCATACGAGAACTACCGGACTTTCGATGGAGCGCAGGTGTTGCTTCCATCGGTGACCTTCGCCGAATCTCTGGTCAAGGTCTATCCGGCGATCGCCGGCTAGACATCTCATTCGAGTTGCCCACTTCGATGGGCGACGCTCGCGAGCGCGATCGCGACAACCGGTCCCCTCGGTAGAGTCCCTCCATGCGCATCGGTATTGATCTGGGCGGTACGAAGATCGAAGCAATCGCGCTCGACGATGTTGGTGAGGAACTAGTCCGGCATCGCACGCCAACGCCCAGGTCGGACTACGACGGAATCATCAGCGCGATCGTCGACCTCGTCGGACAACTCGAAAGCGAGTTGGGAGCTACTGCGACCGTAGGCGTCGGTCACCCCGGGTCGACCTCGCCCGCGACGGGCTTGATCAAGAACTCCAACTCGACGGTCCTGCTCGGGCGAACGCTGGGGCACGATCTTTCGAGGGCCCTGGGCCGGCAGGTGCGTTTAGCCAACGATGCCGACTGCTTTGCTCTGTCCGAAGCAGCAGACGGGGGCGCCGCCGGGTGCTCATCGGTTTTCGGTGCAATTCTCGGCACTGGAGTTGGCGGCGGCGTCGTAATCGGAGGGCGCCTCGTCGAGGGCCCGAACGCGATAGGAGGGGAATGGGGACACAATCCGCTCCCTCCCAGCTCCGTGGAACTCGCCGCACCACTCGAGTGCTATTGCGGCAAATCGGGCTGTGTCGAGAAGTACCTGTCCGGTCCGGGATTGGCTGCCGACCACGCCATGGCAACGGGTGATCAGATTGAGCCGGTCGAGATCATACGGGCTGCCCTGAGTGGCGACGTCGAAGCGGCTGCAACGATGAATCGCTACTACGAGCGACTGGCCGCCGGACTGGCCGTGGTTCTCAACATCCTCGATCCGGAAGTCGTGGTGCTGGGCGGCGGGCTCTCAAACATCGACACCCTGTATGAAGAGGTGCCACGTCGGTGGAGTGCCTACGTATTCAGCGACCGGGTGGACACTCGGCTGGTAAAGAACGTTCACGGCGATTCCAGCGGTGTCAGAGGCGCAGCCTGGCTCTGGAATGATTGAGAAGTCTCAGGTTCTGAGTTCTGAGTGAAGTCGCGTCGTTATACGACGCGACGCAGCCGCTTCTCCCGATCACTTCTCCCGGCCCGCCAGGATGTAGAAGATCAGCCCCAGCAGCGGGGCAAAGGCCACGACGAGAATCCAGAGGACCTTCGTTCCCGACGACTTCTTGTCAGAACCGACGATGTCGACGATCGCCCAGATGACGACGATCAGGTGAATCAATCCGAACAGACCGCCCGTGAACGTATTGGGTCGGAGGGCTTTGGGTACGGGACTACACGCTGCCAGAGCCATCGAGGCGCCGGCGAGTGCCAGGGCATGTTTGTAGGTCTTCACAGGACCGAGGCTAGCAAGGGGCCGTGAGCGTTGAGCTTTGCGCAGCCTCGATCGCCGGTGGCTATCGAGCCGCTACTTCTAGATCTGCCAATCGTTCGAACACGATTCCCGAATTGCGCAGGAATCTGTCGGTGGAGAAGCAATCGGCCAGGGCCTCATCGTCGAGAGCCATGTCCGGATCGGCTGCTAGTAGTTCCTGAAGGTCGGCGCCCTCGTCCCAACTGCGCATGGCGCTGCGCTGCACCACCCGATACGCATCGTCGCGGGTCATCCCCGACTCGATGAGAGAGAGGAGGACCGCCTGACTGAACACCAGGCCGTTCGTACCGGCCAAATTCGACAACATGCGATCGGTGTCCACGACGAGGTTGTCGACGAGATCGGTGAACTTGGCGAGCATGTAGTCGAGTGCCAGGCAGGCGTCCGCCAGCACGACACGTTCGGCCGATGAATGGCTGATATCTCGCTCGTGCCACAACGCCACGTTCTCGAGGCCAACCTGCGCGTACCCTCGCAGCAGTCGGGCCATGCCGGTCATGCGTTCCGACAGGATCGGGTTGCGCTTGTGGGGCATAGCGGAAGACCCCTTTTGCCCCTTTCCAAACGCCTCGCGGGCCTCGCCGACCTCGCTCCGCTGAAGATGTCGAACTTCCGTAGCGAAACGTTCGATCGAGGCGCCCACCAGTGCGATCGTCTGGAGAAACTCGGCGTGCCGATCACGGTGGGTGACTTGCGAAGAGGCGGGCTCCGGGCTGAGTCCGAGACGGTCGCAGACGTACCGCTCGACGGAGGGTGGTGTATGGGCATAAGTGCCGACCGCGCCGCTGATCTTCCCGACTGAGACCGCCGACCGGGCGCGGGTCATTCGGTCGTGGTCGCGAGCGATCTCGAAAGCCCACGTGGCGAGTTTGAGTCCAAAGGTTGTGGGCTCTGCCCAGATCCCGTGGGTCCGTCCGAGCATGACTGTGTTGCGGTGATCGAGTGCGCGAGCTTTGACGACGGCGAAGAGGTCCTCGATGCGCTCGATTAGAAGATCGGCAGCTTCGACCATCCGGGCGCCGTTGGCGGTGTCGAGAACGTCGGACGAGGTGAGCCCGTAATGCACCCACTCGCCACCTGTGGAGGTAGACGCAGCGAGGAGATCGACGAACGCGGCGACATCATGGTTGGTGACCTTTTCTCGCTCGTCGACGTCGGCGGCCGTCACCGACGGTGCAGCCCGAACGGCCTCGGCGGCCCCGGCGGGCGCAACCCCGAGTTGTGCCCACGCCTCAACAACCAGTGTTTCAACCTCTTGCCAGATCTCGAACTTGCGATCTTCAGACCAGACGGCGGACATCCGGGGGAGTGAGTAGCGCGGAATCATGGGTCAATGATCGCACACTGCGCGGAAAACTGATTCGCATGGATTTCGATAGAGTGCCGGTACGCAGCACTGAGGAAACAGAATGATTGTCGTCAACACTGAAACGATTCCCGGGTACGAGATTGTCGCGGTCAAGGGCCTGGTCCAGGGAAACACCATCCGTGCCAAGCATCTCGGCCGGGACATAACGGCCAGCCTCAAGAACCTGGTCGGCGGTGAACTGACCCAGTACACGGAACTTCTGACCGAATCCCGTCGGCAGGCAGTCGAGCGGATGATCCAGCAGGCTCAGGAACTCGGCGCCGACGCCATTGTCAACGTCAGGTTCACGACCTCGTCCATCGCCGCCGGAGCAGCTGAGCTTTACGCATATGGAACGGCGGTGACAACCGTTGGTTCTACGGCGACACCCTCAGCCGGCTCGTTCTCACCGCCGCCGGCCACACCGCGCTCGACCGGTGGACCTGGTTCGGTACCTCCCCCGCCACCCTCGGTGGACTAGATGGAAATCCTCATACAGATCGTTGTTCCGCTGGCGTCTGTGGTCGTGCTGCTGATGCTCGGATTCACTATTGGACGGACGAGGGAACGACGCCACTTTGCCGATCTCGAACATCGTGAGGCGACCAACAGCAAGTTCCTGGTGACGAACCTCAAGACGGTCCCACCGGGAATGCAGCCGCAGACCGCCACACTTGTGCTGGGAGCAACCGTCATTGCCTCCGACTACCTCAAGACGTTCCTCTCGGGTTTTCGGATGATCTTCGGCGGAGAGATGAAGTCGTATTCATCGATGATCGAACGGGCGCGCCGTGAAGCACGGCTCCGCATGATCGAATCTGCCCGGGCGGCCGGCGCCATGGCTGTGATCAACATTCGGTTTGAAACCTCGAATGTCTCGGGAACGACGGGACGCAACGCCGCCCCCATGAGTGAAGTGCTGTGTTACGGAACGGCGCTTCTCCCGTCCGGCCACTGAAGGTTGTGAACCACGTGCCGGGTGTCGAATCCGACCCTCCTTTGGCGAGCGACGCCCCGGATGACCCCTCTCACTGGGAAGGCACCGGTGATGAGCCGGCATTGCGGTGGACGGGCCGCACCGACCTGCCGACCTTCAGTTCGATCTACCGGGAGCGCCTCGCCGAGACAACGGATTCACAACGCTGGGCTGCCGTTGTCCTGGCCATCATCGTGGCCGGCCCGTTCGCCATCCTGGGAGCCTTCATGGGAGCCGGCGGCACCGCGAGTTTCGCCATCCTGCTGGTCGTCATTGCGCTCGGCCCACTGGCCGAGGAGGTTCTCAAAGCGTCGGGTGCCCTCTACCTGGCGGAACAGCGACCATGGCTCGTTCCGGCCGGTTGGGTGCTTCCACTGATCACGCTGGCCGCGGGCCTGGTGTTCGCCGCTATCGAAAACGTCGTCTATCTCAACATCTACATCCCCGACCCGACTGCGGAGATGATCAGATGGCGGTGGATCGCCGGCCCGTTGCTTCACGGCGGTGCTTCATTCATTGCCGGACTGGGCGTGCGCAGGATGTGGACGATCACCGATCGGGATGGCATCGTCCCGCGGTTCCGGTACGCGGCTCCCTACCTCATTGCCGCCGTCGTCGTGCACGGCCTGTACAACCTGACCGTCACGCTGCTCGAAGTGGCGGATGTGATCTTTTGAGGAAGCTGAGCTCTGCCCAAGCGCGACGTACGGCGCTGGCTGCACAGGGGTTCGGAGGGCAACGGCCTGTCGATCGGGTCGATGTCCGCCACGTCCGCCGCCTGTTCCGAGATGTCTCGCTGGTTCAGATCGACTCGGTCAATGTGGCCGTTCGGGCTCACTACATGCCACTTTTCTCTCGATTCGGTCCCTATCAGCCGGAGCTGATGGATTCGTTCGCCTACTCCCGACGTGAGGTCTTTGAGTACTGGGGTCACGAAGCCTCGTTCTTGCCGGTAGATCGGCACCCGCTTATGCGGTTCCGTATGGAGGCGATGCGCCCGTGGCGCAGCATCCGGGCTTTGATGGAAGAACACCCCGAATACATGAGCGAGGTGTTCGATGAAGTCGCCGAGTACGGTCCCATCACCGTTTCCGATCTCGCCGATCCCGGCAAGCGCACCGGACCTTGGTGGGGGTACGGCAAGGGGAAGATTTCCCTCGAGTGGTTGTTCGCCACCGGTCGGCTGGCAATCGCCGACCGTCGGAACTTCACCCGGTACTACGACCTTCCCGAGCGGGTCCTCCCTGCGGGGATTCTCGACGTCGAGCCGTTGGAGAAGGCGGAGGCCCTGCGTGAGTTGCTGTTGCTGTCGGCGGCGGCAACAGGAGTCGGCACTGCCGCCGATCTGGCCGATTACTACCGGATCCGGATGCCGGATGCACGGCCCCTGATCGCCGAGTTGGTCGAATCCGGCGCTCTGGTTGAAGTCGCGGTCGACGGCTGGCCCAAGCCGGGGTTGATGCTTCCCGGTGCCACAGTTCCCAGGGCGCTATCAGCTCGGGCGTTGGTGAGCCCTTTCGATTCACTCATCTGGTTCAGGGAGCGCACCGAGCGACTCTTCGACTTCCACTATCGAATCGAGATCTACGTCCCGCAACCCCAGCGCAAGTTCGGCTATTACGTGTATCCGTTCCTGCTCGGCGACGAACTGGTGGGTCGAGTCGATCTGAAAGCCGACCGGGCAGCCGGGAAACTTCTCGTCCGTGGGTCCTACAGCGAAGACGGTCGAGATCGGGAGATCATCGCGGCCGAACTCGCCGACGAGTTGCACCTGATGGCCGACTGGCTGGGCCTTGACGATGTGGTTGTTGAGAAGAAGGGTGACCTGGCCGGGACACTTCGGAAACGGGTGTGAGAATAAGTACCCAGTACTCAGTACCTCTTCTCACCCGTCCAGGGTTTGCCGGCGCAGGTCTTTCCGGTACTGCTTCAGTCGGGCGTCGAGGCTTTCGTCATTGAGGGCGAGGATCGAGACGGCCAGCAAGGCGGCGTTGGTGGCGCCGTCGATGGCGACGGTGGCGACGGGGATTCCGGTGGGCATCTGGACGGTGGCGAGAAGAGCATCCATCCCATCTAGAGAGGCCGACAATGGCACGCCGATCACCGGCAAAGTCGTCTTGGCCGCCAGGATCCCGGCCAGGTGGGCGGCCTTGCCGGCTCCGGCAATGATCACCGAGTAGGTATCTGCGGCGGTCACCGCGAACTCGAGAGCATCATCCGGTGTTTTGTGCGCGGAGAGAACCCGCATGTCCCAACCGACGTCGAAACCGTCGAGTGTTTCGGCCGCCTTCTGCATGGTGGGCCGGTCCTTGCCCGACCCCATCACGATTGCTATTCGGGTCATGGCCCTTCATCCTTCGATCTATGGCTAATGGCTAGTGGCTGATGGCTAATGGCTTCCTGAGCTATGTCGGTGCGGAGTTGTTGTCCCTTCCATGAGATCTTCTCAGCTGCACCATACGCTCGCTCACGTGCTCGTTCCTGTGTCGCGGCGGTGCCGACCACATTGAGGACCCGGCCTCCGGCCGTCACGAGGTTCTTGCCGTCGAGGGCGGTCCCGGCATGAAATATGAGGATTCCCTTGTCGGCGGCTGCGGCCTCGATTCCCGAGATCGAGTCCCCCTTGGTCGGCGATTCCGGGTATCCGGCCGCGGCCAGGACAACATCGACGGCGGTTCCCTCAAACCAGTTGATCGTTCGTTCGCCCAAAGTTCCGTCGAGCGCGGCGAGCAGCAACTCCAGGAAGTCATCGTCCATCCTGGGCAACACGACCTGGGTTTCCGGATCGCCCAGTCGGCAGTTGAACTCCAGGACCTTCGGCCCATCGGCGGTGAGAACGAGACCGGCATACATGAATCCAACATATGGCGTACCGTCGGCGGCGAGGGTCTCGACGACCGGATTGATGACCCCGGCCAGTGTGTCTTCGACGATTCCGTCCGGTAGATCCTCAACCGGCGAGTAGCAGCCCATGCCGCCGGTGTTCGGGCCGGCGTCCCCATCTCCAAGCCGTTTGTAGTCCCGGGCCGGAGCGAGAGGTACGGCGGTAGTTCCATCGCAGATGGCGAAGACGCTCAACTCCGGACCTTCCAGGAACTCCTCAATGACGACGGTGCTACCTGCCGATCCGAACCCTCCCCCAAGGCACCGGTCGATCCACGCTTCTGCTTCGGCTTGCTCGTGAGTGACTAGTACGCCCTTGCCGGCGGCAAGACCGTCGGCCTTGACGACATATGGGCCCGGCCGTGTTGAGAGATATGCGATGGCCGGGTCCCGTTCCGTGAATGCTTGCCAGGCGGCGGTTGGAACGCCGGATCGATCCATGATCTCTTTGGCGAACCTCTTCGAGCCCTCCAAACGGGCCGCCGCCTTCGATGGTCCGAAGGCCGGAATGCCTTTGGCTTTGAGCGCATCCACGACTCCGGCCGCCAGTGGATCCTCAGGTCCGACTATCACGAGGTCGACCTGCTCGGCGGCGGCCACGTGGGCCACTGCGCCGACGTCGGCGGGATTGATCCCTTCGACCAACCCGCCCAGTTCGGCCAGGCCCGGGTTTCCCGGTAGCGAGATGAGTTCGTGCACGAGTGGACTCTGGGAGATCTTCCATCCGATGGCGTGCTCCCGACCTCCACCGCCGATTATGAGGACCTTCACGTCCGCTCGACCAACTGACTGCGCTCGGGGCCGACCGATACCCAGTGAATGGGCACCCCGATGGTGTCCTCGATGAACTCGATGTAGGTCCTCGCCTCCGGTGGGAGATCGTCGTAGCTGCGGGCGCCTGTGATATCGGTGTTCCAGCCTTGGAACTCCTTGTAGGCCGGCGTGCAGTTGTGGAGCACCCGCTGCTGGCGGGGGAACTCGTCGTAGTGCTCGCCGAGCGATGTGTACCCGACGGCTACCTTCATGGTGTCGAAGTGGGACAGCACATCGAGTTTGGTCAGAAACAGATCGGTGAGGCCGTTGACTCGCACCGCGTACCGCAGCGCCACTAGATCAAGCCACCCGCACCGGCGCCGCCGTCCTGTGACCGTTCCGTACTCGCCTCCGATGTCGACCATCCGATCGCCGATTTCGTCGTCGAGTTCTGTCGGGAACGGGCCGGTACCGACGCGGGATATGTAGGCCTTGGCAATGCCGACCACCCGGTGGATGTCCTTCGGCCCGATTCCAACGCCGGTGAGGACTCCTCCAACGGTTGGACTGGACGAGGTGACGAACGGGTAGGTTCCATGGTCGATGTCGAGAAGCGTTCCCTGGGCGCCTTCGAATATGACTTCTTTGCCGTCACGGATCGCTTCCCACAGAAGTAGCGAGGTGTCGGTGACGAGTGGAAGCAGTCGCTCCGCGTAGGCGAGGTACTCGTCCACGATCGGGCCGGGGTCGATCGGAAGTTGGTTATAGACGCGGGTCAGGATCTTGTTTTTGTCTTCGAGGACGTTTTCGAGTTTCTCACGGAAGATCTTCGGGTCGAAGAGGTCCTGCACGCGAATCCCATGCCTGGCGACTTTGTCGGTGTAGGCGGGGCCGATTCCCTTCTTCGTCGTGCCGATCTGGCTGCGGCCGAGGAACCGCTCCATCACCGCGTCGAGTTTGCGGTGGTAAGGCATGATCAGGTGGGCGTTCGACGAGATTCTGAGGCGACTCGTGTCTATCCCCTTTTCGGCCAGCATGTCGATCTCAGCCAGTAGAACGTTGGGATCGATGACCATGCCGGAGGCGATCACCGGGATGACCTGGGAGTACATGACCCCGCTGGGTATCAGCGAAAGGGCGAGTTTCTGGTCGCCAACGATGATCGTGTGACCGGCGTTGTTGCCGCCCTGATAGCGGACCACGTAATCTGCATTCTCGGAGAAGTAGTCGGTCACCCGACCCTTCCCCTCGTCTCCCCACTGAACGCCCAAAACTGCCGTGGCAGGCATGGATCCTCCTGTTCGGCCGCCATAGGACATCGTAGCCCTGCCGACCGTGCGGCAGTTAACGGCGATGGCACGTACACTGGGCCGTCGGAGGGACGATGCCGAGAATTCGCGCAGGCAATATCGAAGAGCACAAAGAGTTGACCAGGAGCCAGATTCTCGAGGCGGCTCAGGATCTATTCAGTGATCATGGCTATCAGGACACCTCATTAGGTGATATCGCCGCCTTCGTCGGCATCGGGCGCACCACCCTCTACGAGTACTTCAAGGACAAGGAAGATCTGCTGGCCTCCCTCGTCGACGAGACCCTCCCCCAGGTGTTCCGGGATATTGCAGGATTGCTCAATCCGGAAGATACATATCTGGATCAACTCGCCGACCTGACCGTCCGCTTGACCGAGTGGGTTGTGACCGATCCAACCTTGGGACTGCTGCTCCACAGGGAGGTGCCGCGCCTCTCGGACACCACGCAGAAGCGTATCGGGGCGGCTCACACTGATCTGGCCAAGGAGTACGCCAGGATCTACCGCGGGGGAGTCATGGGCGGTGAGATGCGAGCGATGCCGTGGGATCTCGCCGGCCGTTTTGTCCAGGACCTGGTGATGTCGGCTTCGAAAGTGCTCCTCGATTCTGATGACCCACAGAAGCGGATGCGCGAGGTGTGCGATGCCATGGTCGACTTCCTCAAGAACGGCATCGGAGCTTGACGGCGAGGACGCTATTTCGCGGTGGCCGACTCTTCGACGGTGTCACCCTTGGTTCTGCAGATGTGGTCATCGAAGACGGGCGGTTCGTTTCAGTCGGTTCCAATCTGGACGGAGACACCGCGGTCGACTGCTCAAACAAGACCCTGCTACCGGGCCTGTTCGACAGCCATGTACATCTGACTCTGAGCCATATCAATCTGTGGAAGCACCTCCAGACGCCCTTCTCCTACCGGTTCTACGAGGCCATGCACAACATGACGGCGACGGTCCGATCGGGGATAACCACAGTCCGCGACGCTGGAGGAGCCGACCTCGGGATGAAGGAGGCCGTGCAGAACGGACTCATCCTGGGCCCCAGGATGCATATCGCCCTGGGGATGTTGAGCCAGACCGGTGGCCACGGCGACGGATGGCTCCCGTCCGGCGGTGAGGCCGATCTCCTTCCGCCTTATCCGGGCAGACCCTCGACGATCGTGGACGGGCCGGAAGAGATGCGCAAGAAGGTTCGCGAACTGGTTCGAGCCGGCGCGGATGTGATCAAGGTGGCCACGTCGGGCGGAGTCCTGTCGCCACGTGACGAACCAACGCATGCGCATTTCAGTCCCGGCGAACTCGAGATGCTGGTGGCGGAGGCAACGGCGGCGGGGATCTTTGTCATGGCACATGCGCAGGCGACCGACGGCATCAAGAACGCCATACGCGCCGGTATCCGGTCGATCGACCATGGCATCTACCTCGATGATGAAGCGATTCAGATGATGCTCGATCGAGGCACCTTCCTCGTGCCAACGCTGATTGCCCCCACCGGAGTCATTCGGGCCGTCGAAGCTGGTGCCCAGATTCCCGCCGCGTCGGTCCGCAAAGCTGAGGAAGTAATCGAAGTGCACCGGGACTCCTTCCGGCGTGCAGTGGCGGCCGGTGTCAAGATCGCGATGGGCACCGACACCGGAGTGACGCCTCACGGAGAGAACCTGATGGAGTTGACTCTGATGGTCGAGGGCGGCATGACTCCACTGGAGGCACTGACGGCGACCACGAAGACGTCGGCGGAACTCATGGGCCTCGAGAATGAGCTCGGATCCGTTGAACCGGGCAAGGTCGCCGATCTCGTTGTGGTAGACGGTGATCCCTTCGACTTCAACACCCTGGGCGAGCGAGTGGACCAGGTGTGGATGGCCGGGTCACGAGTGATCTGAGACTCGTGGTGGCCGCAAATTGCGAATCGTTTCTTGCGTCCCTTCCACTCGGCTAGCGTGGGCGGCGAGCTATGAAACGCACCAGCAAATACATCGACCGTGAGCTGTCTTGGCTCGATTTCAACTCCCGTGTGCTCTGCATTGCCGAGGATCCCGAAGCTCCTCTCCTCGAGCGCATCAAGTTTCTGGCAATCTTCACAACGAACCTCGATGAGTTCTTCGAGATCCGGGTGGCCGGCATTCTCGAGCAGGTAGCTGCCGGTGTCCGGCGCCAGGCGCTGGGAGGCATGTACCCGGCTGCTCAACTGAGAGCGATTCGAGAACGAGTTGAGAAGATGTACCAGCGCGTCGACGCGGCCCTCGGGGGCGAGATCATCCCCGGCCTGGCGGCGGCCGGAGTGCACTTTCGATCGTGGGAAGAACTGAGCGAGACCGACAAGGCCCACCTCACTGTGCAGTTCCACACGCGGGTGTTTCCGGTGGTGACACCGCTATCTGTCGATCCCGGGCATCCGTTTCCGTATCTATCCAATATGTCTCTCAATCTGGCGGTGGCGGTGCGCGACCCGGCAACCGGGGAGAGCCGCTTCGCCCGTGTCAAAGTTCCGCCAATCTTGCCCCGGTTTCTGGTGTTGCCGGGCGGAGACCAGATCATCTCCCTCGAGGAAGTGATAGCCGCACATCTCGATGCACTCTTTCCTGGAATGGAGATCGTGTCTCATGTTGCTTTCCGCGTCACCCGCAATGCGGATCTCGCCATTGAGGAGGAAGAGGCAGACGATTTGCTCGAGTTCATCGAGAGCGAACTGAGCCGTCGCCGGTTTGGCCGGGTCGTGCGCCTCGAGGTTGAGCCGAGCATCACCGAGGAGGCGCTTGCGGTGCTCGTCCGTGAACTCGACATCGGCCCGGACCAGGTGTATGTGACCGACGGTCCCCTCGACATGACGGGCTTCTGGGGCGTATACGATCTGGAGAGACCCGACCTGAAGTGGGAGCAATACCACTGGGTCACGCCCCGACCGCTGGCTTCGGTTCCCGGCGAGCAAATGAATATCTTCGATCGGATCCGGCAGGGCGATATTTTCGTACAGCATCCGTACGACTCATTCGCCGCCTCCGTTGAGGAACTCGTCACTCAGGCGGCAGCCGACCCGAATGTGCTGGCAATCAAGCAGACCCTCTACCGGACTTCGGCAGATTCTCCTTTGATGCACTCGCTCATTGCTGCGGCCGAAGCGGGCAAACAAGTCGTGGCGCTCGTCGAGTTGAAGGCAAGGTTTGACGAGCGTGCGAATATCGAGTGGGCCCGACGCCTCGAGGAGTCGAGCGTGCACGTGGTTTACGGTCTGGTTGGACTCAAGACACACACGAAAACCACTCTGGTGGTGCGGGACGACGGCGACGAGATCCGGCGCTACTCACATGTCGGAACGGGCAACTATCACCACAGGACGGCCCGGATTTATGAGGACACCGGGTTGCTGACTGTCGATGCAGATATCGGGGCCGACCTTTCGGACCTCTTCAACTTCCTCACCGGCTACAGCAAGCAGGTCGATTATCGCAAGCTCCTCGTCTCTCCCATCACGCTGAGAAAACGAATGGTCAAACTCATCCGGCGCGAGGCCAAGCGTGAGGATGGGCAAATCTGCATGAAGATGAACTCGCTTGTTGACGGCGGCATGATTCGTGAGCTCTACAAGGCGTCGCAGGCAGGGACACGGGTCGATCTCATCGTGCGGGGGATTTGCTGTCTGCGTCCGGGAGTCGAGGGCATGTCCGAGAACATCACCGTCCGTTCGCTGGTCGGCAAGTACCTCGAACATTCGCGGATCTACCGTTTTGGGACGAAAGAGCGCGGTTACGACTATTTGATGGGTTCGGCTGATCTCATGCCGCGCAATCTAGATCGTCGCGTTGAGGTGGTTAGCCCGGTGTCTGACCCGGACCATCACGAGCGTCTTGATGAAATATTCGAGGTCCTGTTTGCCGATGATGAGTTGGCGTGGGAGCTGCAGGGCGACGGAGCGTGGGGCAAGGTAGAGACGGTGAACGGCGCCAATTCACATATTCGGCTCCAAGAATTGGCGATCGACCGTACGAGGTGAGCGTGCTCGAACGTGAGGCGAAGTTCGTAGCTCGCGACGGGTTCGATCCAACCGCTCTGGTTGGTGTCTTTGGGGATGGGGAGATAAGTCCGGCCGGTGAGAAACACCTGGATGCGGTCTATTACGACACCGAAGATGTCCGTTTGCTTCGAGGTGGAGTATCGCTTCGCTTTCGTGACGGCTGGATGGTGAAGCTGGCCCAGCCAACCGACCGCCCGGATCTGATGCAGCGGATGGAGATCCCCATTGCCGGTCCTGAGGGGATCGTGCCGGTGGCGGCTCTCGACCTGGTTCGCTCGTCGGCTCGAGGAGCAGATCTCGTTCCCATCGCCCGCCTGTTCACCAACCGGACGATCTTCGCCGTGCGTGACGCGAGTGGGCTCGAGGTGGCCGAGATCGTCTTCGATAGGGTCGTGGCAGAACGGCCGGATGAAGATCCCGTCGAGTTCGATGAGATCGAAGTCGAGTTGGCGGAATCTGCTCCGCTCTCTGCGCTTGCTCCGATCATCGAGCGTCTTCGGGAGATGGGAGCGGGCCCGGCCGTGTTGGTGCCCAAGCTCGCCCGTGCTCTCGGGGTCGGGCTGGTCCCAACCGCCCTGGTCGTTCCGGAGTTGGAGGGTCGGGCCACTGCCGGCGACGTTGTACAGGCCGCGATTGGCGGTTCCGTCCGGCGATTCCTCGAGCACGTGCCGGCTGTGATCCTGGACGAGGACCCTGAGGGTGTGCATCAGGCCAGAGTGGCAACGAGGCGGCTTCGGTCGGATCTGCGCACATTTCGCCGGTTTCTCGATCGCAGATGGGCCGATGAGTTGCGAGTCGACCTGCGAGCAGTTACCCGATTGTTGGGTGCGCTGCGTGATCTGGACGTCTTGAAGATGCACCTAGCGGCCGTCGTCGATGAGGTGCCCGAGCCGGAACGAAGGGCGGCCGAGGTCATCCTCTCGGCACTCGACGCCGAACGACAAGATGCACACCAGGCGGTTGTCCAGGGTTTCCGGGAGCCAGAGTTCGAGGTGTTGCTCGACAGCCTGGTTGAGGCCTGTGACGGTCCTGAGTTCAGCGAGGCAGCGAGTACCCCGGCTGATCCGATCGTATTGAAGCTGGCACGCAAGCCCTGGCGCAAGGTGCAGTCGTCAGTCACCGAGCTTCCCGATGAACCGCGTCCTGAGGAGCTTCACCGGTTGCGGATCCTCGTTAAGCGGGCCAGGTATGCAGTGGAAGCGGTTGCATCAATTGGCGGTGCGGAGGCGGAGGAGTTCGCGGTCCGGCTTTCAGAGCTGCAGGATGTGCTGGGCGAGCATCAAGATGCCATTGTTGCCGGTGCCTGGCTTCGCCGTCGCGATCCTTCGCAGGCCTCGGCGGCCGGGGTGCTGATCGGCCTCGAAGTCGCTCGTGCCGGCCGTGCAGCCGAGGGATGGCGAGCGCTGTGGAATTCGGCCGACACCTCGCAGCTGACGGAATGGCTGGAGCGTTGAGCCGGCAATTCTCATTCCGGCGTCGAGGAGTACCCGTAATTGGGTACTCCTCGACGCAAAAACGGGTCGGTGGGGTTTTGTCCGAGGAGGAGCCACCACCGCGACCGCCGTGGCTCCTCCCCGTGGTCATCGGAGTAGGTGGATTCGCGCTCGGGCTGCTCGTGGCGACGACGATCGGATCCCAGGGCCCGAGCGAGGCTTCTCCAACGCTACCGCCGGCACCTTCGAGTACGAGCACGACAACCGGCGAGGTGGAACCCTCGACATCGGTCTCGACCACTGCCCAGATCAACGAGGAGCCCGGATTGTCCCTCGAAGAACTCGTCCCCGGGTTCGAGGGCACGTTGTATTTCACCAATCCAACCTCTTCGAGCGCCCTTGACCGGCGAATCGTGGCGTGGTCGTCTGAGCGTTCCATGCCGTTTCAGGTGGGGCTCCGTGCGGGGTTTCCGACTCTCGACGTGAGCGGTTCTCTAATGGCGTTCGTGGCCGGCCAGAGCTTGGACACCCCGTTTCCAGGGGCGACCATCTCAATCGTCCGAAATCTGGACAGGTCG
Source organism: Acidimicrobiia bacterium (assembly GCA_030598025.1). Taxonomy (GTDB): domain Bacteria; phylum Actinomycetota; class Acidimicrobiia; order Spongiisociales; family JAHEDJ01; genus JAHEDJ01. The sequence goes on from JAUVQS010000002.1 coordinate 23,695, forward strand.
CGGCCGCTGCCACAGGATCCGGACGGCTATGTCGGCGCGGCGGTGACGTGGTTCGTTTGGCATGCGTCCGAACCCGGGTTGCTCGCCTGGATCGAGTTCGACTTAGATCGATCGGTGGTCAAGACGGCAGAATTCAGCAACTTGGAGCAACTAGTGCGGAGCACCATTGTGGCGGAGTTCGAGGGCGTTGCCTGGCCCGTGTACTGGGATGATGACATCTTCATAGTGGCCGCCCAGAGCGAGAGTCTCGAACTCGTCGACGGGCAGTCGACTACTGGGCGCGCCGAGGTCCGAACGTTCAACAGTGAGTGGGATCCGATCGGCACCACACTCGGTGAGTTCGTTGGTCGACTTCCGACCGGTGAACTGATAATCGCGGACGATGTCTCCCGGCAGACAGGCAGCGGCCCGTTTCTCACCGATGAAACACTTCAGGATCGGCGGGATCCCGAGTGGTTACCGGAGGGGAGCCGGCTCAGATCTGTGATTGCTACACCAGGCGGTGGCACCGTATGGGTTTCCGGGGAGAATCAAGATGGCACACCGTTCCTGGGGCGGCTGGAGGGGCCGTCGGTCGATCGGTGCGCTGAGATGGGGGCCGTTGCCTTCTTTTACACGAGCACCGATGGTGACTGGCTCGTCTATCAGGATGTCGACGAAACCGGGAAGAGCTTATGGTTCGTCAACGCCGTGACCTGCGGATCAACTCGTGTGGACGTTCCGCCGGGGGCCGGCTTCCTGGTCGCCATCGGCAGCTAAACACCCCGTTCTTGCGTCAATGAGTACCCATAATTGGGTACTCATTGACGCAAGAACGGTTCAAGCCTTGCCGATAGCCAGGAAGTGCGGAGTTGCGCCCAGAAGCGCCTCCTCGGCTTCAAGACGACGGAGGAGGTCGAGTACCGCGCGAAGTTTGGCCGGATCAGCGACCCGTTCATCGAGATCGTGGGCCGCCCACGACATTCCCTCGACGGCCAACATCTCGATCTCGGCGAATCCAACGGTCTTGAGTTCATTCACCAACTCATCGGGCCGGTGGAAATAGGCGGTTGTGAAGAACCGCGGATCGCCCGTGTCGTTCGAATGCTTTCCGGTTTCGAGGTCGACACGAACGATCTGTTCGAAATGGTCATGGTCGATGAATCCGGATTCGAATCCGTCGATGGCGGAGGCAAACCGGGTGATGCCTACCGCGAATACGCGGGAATCGGGCCTCAGCACCCGGCGCGCTTCGGTGAGGGCGGCCAACCGGTCCCCCCTTTCCTGCAGGTGGTAGAGGGGTCCGAGCAAGAGAACTCCGTCGACGCTGGAATCGGCGAACTCGAGGTGATCGGCCGTCCCCTGTCTGGCATCGACGACGCCCGCTTCGACGGCTTGTTCCACATGGAGTGCGACGGCGTCGATCAAAGCGACTTCGTAACCCAAGCCCGCCAGCCACAGCGAGTAGGCCCCGGGCCCGCCGCCGACGTCGAGCAGCCGAGCCGGAGGGGGTGGCAAATAGCGCTGGATGATCTCCTTCGTCCGAATCAGTTCGATTCGGCTCATTCCATCGCCGTCGAGTCGCCCGGCTTCGTTGTACAACTCGGTGTAGTGGTTGTCGATCTCCGGGCGAATGAGCGGATCCCTGGGGAGAGGCTACGCCGAACAGCCGTCAGAGATCGGTTGCTGATGGCTGAAGGCTGCCTTGGATGACGAAGTCAGCCAAAGCGATAACCCACCGAGCGGACCGTTGTGATCCAACTGGCCCGTTCTTCGCCCAATTTGGAGCGGAGTCTGCGCACGTGGACGTCGACGGTCCGTGCACCTCCGAAGTAGTCGTATCCCCACACTCTCTGGAGTAGTTGCTCTCGACTCCAAACCCGGCCCTGGTGCTCGATGAAGTAACGCAGCAGTTCATACTCCATGAACGTGAGGTCGATTGGTCGGCCTTCGACAGTGGCCTGGTAGGTGGCGAGATTGAGTTCGAGACTCTTGTAGCTCACGGACTCAGTTTCAGCTTGCCGGCCGGCCAGGCGATGAAGGCGCAGCCGCAACTCGAGCGTGTCCACGGGGTCGTTGATGAAGTCGCCGAACCAGGCCTCGGCCTCGAGGAGCGTCGTCTGAGACGAAGTGATCACAGCGATAACCGGACAACCGACGTCCTCGTGGATCCGTCTGGCCTCGCGCAGCTGATGAAGTGGTTCGGAGCGGAGATCGACCAGGGCGGCGCTCCAGTCTCCCTCGATGCCTGGATCGTCGATCGACACCGCGTGCGCTCCCGCCAGGGTGACCGCTTCGGTGAGGCCCTCCGGGTCACCGATCGACGAAATCGCGACGGTGATCACAGGATGGGTAGATACCTTTCGAGTTCGAACTCAGACACGTGATGCTGGAAGCGTTCCCACTCCTTGCGCTTGTTGCGAAGGAACCATGAGAACACGTGCTCGCCGAGGGCGTCGGCCATGAACTCGGACGACTCCATGGCATCGAGCGCTTGATCGAGGGTGGAGGGGAGCCGACCGACACCCATTGCCTTGCGCTCGGCCGTCGTCATTTCGAAGATGTTGTTGGAAACCTCGGCCGGAAGTTCATAGCTGTTCTCGATCCCGTTCAGGCCGGCTGCCAGCAGGACGGAGAAGGCGAGGTATGGATTGCATGCCGAATCAGGCGCCCGGTACTCGATGCGGGTCGACGATGCTTTCCCCTGCTTGACCGTAGGCACGCGTACGAGAGCCGACTGATTATTGCGAGCCCAGAATGAGTAGATGGGCGCTTCGAAACCTTTGACCAGCCGCTTATACGAGTTGACCCACTGGTTGGTGATGGCGGTGAACTCGGGAGCATGCTTGAGCACGCCTGCGATGAACCCTTCCGCCACCTTGGAGAGCCCATTCTCGGCGCCCGCCTCGTAGAAGGCATTGCGGTCCCCTTCAAATAGGGACAGATGCATGTGGAAACCGGATCCGTCGTGTTCCTCGAGCGGCTTCGGCATGAATGTGGCGTAGATGCCGTGTTCGATGGCCACCTCCTTGACCGTCAGGCGAAATGTCATCACATTGTCCGCCATGGTCAGGGCATCCGTATAGCGCAGATCGATCTCGTGCTGGCTCGGTGCCACCTCATGATGGGAGTACTCCACCGGTATACCGAGCTGCTCGAGAGCATTGATCGTCGTTCGCCGGTATTCCTGAGCAACGTCGAGAGGCGTCAAATCGAAGTATCCGCCCCGATCGAGGACCTCCGGCTTCCCTGTCGAATCCTTGAAGTAGAAGTACTCGAGTTCCGGTCCGACGTAGAACGAGTAGCCGAGGTCGGCAGCTCGTTGTAGGTTGCGTCGCAGGACATAGCGCGGGTCACCGTCGAATGGCTCGCCGTCGGGTGAAACGATGTCACAGAACATTCGGGCAACCTGCTGTTCGGTGCGCCACGGGAGGATCTGAAAGCTGGCCGGGTCGGGCAGGGCGAGCATGTCGGCCTCTTGAATGCGGGCGTAGCCATCGATGGCCGATCCATCGAAGGTCATGCCTTCCTCGAAAGCAGTCTCGAGTTCAGCCGGGCTGATCGAAACTGACTTCAGGAATCCCTGGACATCGGTGAACCACAGGCGGACGAACCGAATACCCCGTTCCTCGACGGTTCGCAGCACATACTCTGCCTGTTTGTCCACGTCGCGCTCCTTCATGTGATCGGCACGGGAAACGATACCCGACTGGTAGCCGTCATCTCGGTTCGACTCAGAGGTTGGGGCGCCACGAGTACCCACCGCTACTCTCGGGTAGCGGCGACCCGGCGCGGCGCGCGACCTCCGCTCACCCCGGATCTGTTGATGAATGCGGCAGTGATATGTTGTACGCAATACTGCGAGGCGAACGGCTCCGCGGTTGTCACGGCGCCCCTACCCGTTAACAAAACATTCACATTCGAGCAACCGAGCCGAAACGGGTCGGTGGGACTCTCAAGTGTGCGGATTGCCGCACCCGGAACCAGAGGAGAACCAACGTGACTAAGACGGCAGAAGACATACTTCAGGAAGTGGTCGCTGGGGAGTATCAGTTCGTGGACCTGCGTTTCTGCGATCTGCCCGGCCAGGTCCAGCACTTCACCATCCCGGCTGATCAGCTCGACGAAGATGGCTTCGACGAAGGTTTCGGGTTCGACGGATCTTCGATCCGCGGGTTCCAGGAGATCCAGGAATCGGACATGATTCTCAAGCCGGATCCGGCAACGGCGTTCCTCGACCCGTTCATGAAGCACAAGACGATGGTGATCTACTGCTTTGTGTACGACCCAATCACCGGTGAGCCCTACGACCGCGACCCGAGGTACGTCGCAGCCAAGGCAGAGGCCTACCTGACGGGTACCGGCATCGCCGATACTTCCTATTGGGGTCCCGAAGCTGAGTTCTACATCTTCGACTCTGCCCGGTTCATGCAAAACGAGTACTCGTCGTTCCACGAGGTGCAATCGGTCGAGGGCGCCTGGAACTCCGGCGCCGAGGAGGATGGCAAGAACCTCGCCTACAAGCCCGGTTACAAGGAGGGCTACTTCCCGGTTCCGCCCACCGACCACTTCCAGGACTTGCGATCTGAGATGTCACTTGAACTGATGAAACTCAACATCGAGGTCGAACTTCATCACCATGAGGTCGGCACCGCCGGCCAGGCCGAGATCGACATCAAGTACACCACGCTGCTTCGCCAGGCCGACGACGTCACGATCTTCAAATACATCGTCAAGAATGTCGCCTGGGCCCACGACAAGACCGTCACCTTCATGCCGAAACCGGTATTCATGGACAACGGTTCAGGGATGCACACCCACCAGAGCCTGTGGAAGGACGGTGTGCCGCTGTTCTACGACGAGAACGGTTATGCAGGCCTTTCGGATATGGCTCGCTGGTACATCGGAGGCCTGCTCAAGCATGCACCCGCGGTTCTCGCCTTCGCGGCCCCCACCACGAACTCGTACCGCCGTCTGGTTCCCGGCTTTGAAGCCCCGGTCAACCTGGTCTACAGCCAGCGCAACCGGTCGGCCGCCGTGCGGATCCCTTTGTATTCGCAGAAGCCTGCACTCAAGCGTCTCGAGTTCCGCTGCCCGGATCCTTCGGCCAACACGTATCTCGCCTTTGCGGCGATGCTGATGGCTGGTCTCGACGGCGTGCAGAACCAAATCGAGCCTCCACCGCCGGTGGACAAGGACATCTACGACATGCCACCGTCCGAGTTGGCGAACCTGCCTTCCGTCCCGGGCAGCCTGGAGGAGGCCCTGGCTGCTCTAGACGTCGACCACGACTTCTTGTTGCAGGGCGACGTGTTCACCGACGGTCTGATCAGGGCCTGGATCGACTACAAGCGGGAACATGAGGTCGATGCACTACGCCTGCGCCCACACCCGCACGAGTTCTCGATGTATTACGACACTTAGGAGCCGCAGGCTCCTAAGTGTCAGCCTTTAGCCTTTAGCCTTTAGCCTTTAGCTATCAGCCTTTAGCTATCAGCCTTTAGCTATCAGCCTTTGGCCGGCAGGCCCTTCGGGGGCCCGGTGCTCGTGGTACGTGGTACGTGGTACGTGGTACGTGGTACGTGGTACGTGGTACGTGGTACGTGGTACGGCGGAGCTTCGCTCCCCCTCTTAGAAGCCCGCGACAGCCGTCGCAGAAGTTACCGCGGAGCTGAAGTAGCCGACGGCCGGATTGAATGCGTCGAGCGCGGCCAGTCGCTC
>JAUVQS010000145.1 GCA_030598025.1 Acidimicrobiia bacterium
CCTCGATTGCTTCCGGAACAGCGGCGGCGAGCGATTCGAGTTGTTCCAGCCACCACTCTTCAACAACGCCGGCCGGGTCGAAGAGTTTGACCGCCAACTCAGCTCGGGGCCCCAGTCCGTGCTCCGCACGAAACCTGCGAATGCCTGTGACCAGTTCCTGGAACGTTTCCATATGCGGTGGCGCATCTGACGGCGGAGGCTCCGGCCAGGTTGATCCGGCGATCAGATCGCCTTCGGCCAACTCCGACCAGAGATCCTCGGTCAAGAACGGAATGGCAGGATGGAACAGCTTCAATAGATCCCGCAGGACGACACCGAGTGTCTGCCGGGTCGTTGCGGCACGGTTCTCGTCCCGAAGGGGCAGCTTCGACATCTCGAGGTACCAGTCGAACACCTCCGACCAGGCGAAGTTGTAGAGAAGGCCGAAGGCATCGGAGAACCGGTACTCGTCGGCGAGCTCATCGAAGCGCTGCCGCACCTCGCCCAGACGGGCGAGGATCCATCGATCAGCTGGCCCGGGATCGTCCGGATATCCGCCCTGGGTGGGAACAGAGTTCTCCTCAATGTGCTGTAGGGCGAACCTCACCGCGTTCCAGAGTTTGTTGCCGAACTTGCGGGTACCGATGACCCATTCCATGTCGAATGGAACATCGTGTCCAGGGGCCGCCGCCTGGATGAGTGCAAGTCGAAGCGGGTCGGCACCGTGTTCGTCGATCACGTCGAGGGGATCGATGGCGTTGCCGATCGACTTGGACATCTTCCGTCCGGAAGAGTCCCGAACGAGACCGTGAATCACGGTATCTGCGAAAGGCACTCCGTCCATGAAATGGATACCCATCTGCATCATGCGGGCCACCCAGAAGTAGATGATGTCGAATCCGGTGATCAGGACCGCATTCGGATAGAACTTCTCGAGATCGGCGGTCTCATCCGGCCATCCCAGCGTGGAGAAAGGCCACAGCGCCGAGGAGAACCAGGTATCGAGCACGTCGTTGTCCTGACGAAGCTCAGCCCTGCCGCACTTCGTGCATTTGGTCGGATCCTGCTTGGACACGATGGTCTCGCCACAGCCGTCGCAATACCAGGCGGGGATCCGATGGCCCCACCAGATCTGACGGCTGATGCACCAGTCCCGCAGGTTCTCCATCCAATGGAAGTAGTTCTTCTCCCAGCGCGTCGGAATGAACCGCATGTCGCCGTCGCGCACGGTGTCGATGGCCGGTTCGGTGAGCGGACGCACCTTCACAAACCACTGGAGCGACAGGTAGGGCTCTACGACGGTCGAGCACCGGTAGCAGTGCCCGACTGAGTGTTCATGGGCTTCCACCTTCTCGAGATGGCCGCGTTTGTGGAGTTCGTGCTTGACGGCTTCTCGAGCTTCGAACCGATCCATTCCGAAGAATTCGCCACCCGCCTCGGTGATGATCGCCCGATCGTCGAGGATCTTCACCGAAGGCAGGCCGTGCCGCTGACCCATGTCGAAGTCGTTGGCGTCATGTGCAGGTGTCACCTTCACGGCCCCGGTTCCGAACTCACGGTCGACGAATTCGTCGGAGATGATCGGAATCTCGCGCTCGATGAGCGGCAGCATCAGCTTCTTGCCGATCAGATGCCGGTAGCGCTCATCTTCGGGATGAACGGCGACGGCCGTATCTCCCAGCATCGTCTCTGCCCGGGTGGTCGCAACCGTGATACCACCGTCGCCATCCACAAAGGGATAGGTGATGTGGGCAAGTTCGCCCGTCTCGTCGTCGTATTCGACTTCGATTTCGGCGAGAGCGGTGCCGCACCGCGGGCACCAGTTGATGATTCGATCTCCTCGATAGATGAGATCTTCTTCGTAGAGGCGAACGAACACCTCGCGTACGGCGCGTGACAGGCCCTCGTCCATTGTGAACCGCTCGCGGGTCCAATCGACCGAGTCGCCGAGAGCCCGCATCTGCTGTGAAATACGGTTGCCGAACCGGCGTTTCCATTCCCACACTTGCTCGACAAACGCTTCGCG
>JAUVQS010000070.1 GCA_030598025.1 Acidimicrobiia bacterium
AAACGGGGGTTTGGGTAGCGTCGAGCGTGCAACAGCGATGGAGGCCAGGGTGAATGAGAAGATTGGGTTTGTCGGGCTAGGAATCATGGGGTCGGGCATGGCCGGCAACCTCGTCGAGGAGGGTCACGACGTCACCGTGTGGAATCGAACCAGGTCACGCACCGACGGGTTAGTTGCGGCCGGCGCGGCTGTTGCCGATTCGCCCAGGGCAGTTGCCGAAACCTCCGATATCACGATGATCTGCGTCTCCGATACCCCCGATGTCGAGGCGGTCTTGAACGGTGATGAAGGGATTCTGGCCGGTTTGTCCGCCGGTGATCTCGTTATTGATCACTCCACGATCAGTCCGTCGGCCACGCTCCGGTTCGAGGAACAAGTGGGAGCGGTGGGGGCTTTCTGGCTCGATGCTCCGGTGAGTGGCGGCAGTGAAGGGGCCGCTCGGGGAACCCTTTCAATCATGGTCGGCGGCGACACCGCTCAGGTCGACCGGGCGAAGCGATACCTCGACGCCTTCGGGACCACGATCACGCACGTGGGTCCAACCGGTTCAGGGCAACTGGTCAAGCTCGTCAACCAGATTCTCGTCGTCGGAACACAACTGGCCGTGTCGGAGGCACTTCTGTTCGCCGAGGCGGGCGGGCTCGACCTCGAGAAGACGCTCAGCGCCGTGAAGGGTGGTGCGGCCGGATCATGGATGCTGGCCAATCGCGGTCCGCAGATGATCGTTCGCGACTGGACGCCCGGATTCACAATCGATCTTCAGCAGAAGGATCTTCGCCTGGTTCTGGACGCCGCCGATGAGCTGGGTGCGCCGCTACCGGGCACGAGCCTTGTTTTCCAGATGTATCGAGCGCTGCAGCGTCGAGGACTCGGAAGCGACGGCAATCATGCGCTCGTCAAAGCGCTCGAAGAGATGTCGGGGCTCGTGTTGGCCGCCGACGGCCCGGCGTAGAGTTCGAGGGAGGTGGCTATGACCGACATTGATTTGCTCGAATGGACCGAGAACGACGAGGCGAACCGCCTGCTGGCGACCGATCCGCTGGCGTTGCTGATCGGGATGTTGCTCGATCAGCAATTCCCCATGGAGAGAGCCTTCTTTGGGCCGTACCTCCTCTCTCAGCGAATGGGCCACGATCTGGATGCTGCGGCGGTTGCTTCGATGGACGAAGACGAGCTGATCGATCTGTTCAAGGGTCCGCCGGCGATTCATCGGTACCCGGCGTCCATGGCCAAGCGAACTCAATCGTTGTGCCGGGCCATCGTCGACGACTATGCCGGCGACGCGGCGGCGATCTGGACCACTGCTTCCGACGGCGCCGGGCTTCTGGCTCGACTGAAAGCACTCCCCGGATACGGGGCTGAGAAGTCACGGATCTTCGTGGGCATTCTTGGCAAGCGGCTCGGTGTTGCTCCAGAGGGGTGGGAAGAGCTGGCGGCCGACTGGGCCACTATCGCCGACGTGGTGGTCTTCGACGATGTGCTCGACCTCCGCGAGAAGAAGCGGGCGATGAAAGAGGCGAAGAAACGGAAAGGGTGACATCGCCGGGCCGGTTCGGGCTCTGATGGGAACTGCCCGACGAATCGAGAGGAGCCACATGGCCGACCTGGTGGTGGAGACGAGAGATCTCGATTTTGATTGACCGTGGCGAGTGCGCTCGGGTTCGAGAGGGACTCCGAAGGTCGGCGAGGTAACGGTCGACCCAGGTCAGGTGCGGGGCGAGTCGAAGCTGACGTTGCCGGCCGGCGATCCATTTGCCCGGGTCCGGCGTTGAGGCCACACTGCACCTGTGGCTGTTGAGACGTTCCGCGGGTGGCCCGAAAAGGGCGTAGGACGACCAATGGTGATTGGTATTGCCGGCGGGTCCGGGTCGGGAAAGAGCACGATCGCCGACCGGGTGGTCAGCGGCATCGGTGAGCATCGAGTGCTGCTGATCGAGCACGATTCGTACTACCGGGATCGGCCGGAACTATCCGCGGAGCAGCGAGCGAAGATCAATTACGATCATCCGGACTCGCTCGAAACGACGCTCCTCGTTGAACACGTCGAGGCTCTGCTGGCGGGCAAGAAGATTCAGCAGCCGCTCTACGATTTCGCCGAGCACGCCCGGCAGGTCGACACCGTTGAGGTCGAGTCGACCCGGGTGATCATGCTGGAGGGGATTCTGGTTCTGGCCGAAGAGGCGCTGCGTGATCTGATGGATCTGAAGATCTATGTGGATACCGACGCCGACCTCCGGTTGGCCCGCCGGATGGAACGTGATATCCGCGATCGTGGACGGACGCCCGATTCGGTGCTGGAGCAATATCTGACGTCGGTGAGGCCGATGCATCTCCAGTTCGTCGAACCGTCGAAGCGTTATGCCGACATCATCATCCCGGAGGGCTACAACTTGAGCGCCGTTGGAACGGTCATCGGGATGATCCGGGAGTACCTGGCCCGAGAGTAGCCCAAGGATTTCTCAGCAATACTGTTGTTCTCCACGCGCTACAGCATTGCTGAGAAACCTTCCATGACTTTCTCGGCAATGCTGTGTATCACCAGTAGTACACCGCACTGCGCGGAAAATGGATTAGTCGGCGATTGGGGCCTTCCGCCCGGCGTTCATGGCGACGAGCAGGTCCGGATCGATCTCCAACTGGACCCCGCGCTGTCCGCCGCTCACGAAGACCGTTTCGTGTTCGAAGGCGGACTCATCCACGAAGACGGGGAGGTCTCTTACCCGGCCGAAAGGGCTGATCCCGCCCACAACGTATCCGGTCAGCCTCTCGGCATCCTTGGAGTCGACCATATGGGCTCGCTTGCCGGCCGCCACCTTGGCCAGCGCCTTGAGGGAGAGTTGCCGGCCCACCGGGACAATGCCGACCATCGGCCGCCCATCGACGGAAGCGATGAGCGTCTTGAACATCCTGTCACCGCTGACACCGACCGCAGCCGCAACTGCCCGACCGTACGATCCGTCCGTCGGGTCAACGTGGTAGTAGTGCACGTGAAACGGCACGCCGGCCCGTTCGAGCGCTTGGATTGCTCTCGTCTTTCCCACCGGATCATTGTTCCACGACCGCCGGTGCCTCGGGCTCATATACTGTCTATTTGTGAGTCACGAACACCCCTCTGTAGCAATCCTCGGCGCCGGCGCGATGGGCGAGGCGCTCGCCATGGGCCTCCTCGAGGCCGGGTGGGAGCATGCCGACATCGACTTAGCGGCTCGCCGGGTTGAACGCGCCAAGCGGGTGGCGGCGGACACGTCTTGCCGGTGCGTTCTAGATCCTGCCGAAATCCTGGCCGGCAAACAGGTTGTCGTCGTGGCAGTGAAGCCCAGGGATATTCATCACCTTCTCGAGCAGATCCACTCCTCGGTTGGCGATGGGCAGGTGTTCCTCTCGCTGGCAGCCGGTGTTCCCACAACGGTATTTGAGAAAGTGCTCGGTGAGATTCCGGTGGTGCGAGCCATGCCGAACACACCGGCCATCGTTCGCGAAGGAATCACCGGAATGGCCGCCGGAGCGCACACCACCCCCGACCATCTCGATCTCGCCGAACGGGTACTCTCCGCGGTCGGTCCGGTCACCAGACTCGATGAACACTTGCTCGACGCCGTGACCGCCGTTTCAGGAACCGGCCCCGCCTATGCCTTCCTCCTCGCCGAGGCCCTCACCGAAGCTGCCATTCGCGAGGGTCTCCCGCGCGATGTGGCTGAAATGCTCGTTCACCAAACTATCAAGGGTGCCGGGCATCTGCTCGTCGATACCGGCCGTAGCCCCTTCGAACTCCGTTCAGAGGTGACATCCCCCGGCGGCACCACGGCCGCGGCCATGCACATCCTCGAGGAGCGAGGTTTTCGGGCGCTGGTAGAGGATGCCGTCAGAGCAGCCGCGCAGCGCTCGCGGGAGTTGGGCGGGTTCGCCGTCGCCGCCGAGGAAGACTCGTGATCAGCGCCTTCAGCAAAGTGATGTTGAAGGCAACGGACCTCAAGCTCTCGAAGTGGTTGTTCACCGACCTGAGCGCCGGTCGCAAGTTGGCTCTCAGGTTTGTAGCAGGGGAGACTCTTGCCGAGGCTGTGGCGGTTGGGCAAGAACTGAACGAACGGGGCATGACCGTTTCCATGGATCTGCTCGGAGAGTCGGTCGCCGATGTCGGATCCGCTCGCGCCGCACGCGACGACTACCTGGCCTGCCTCGATCAAATCGCCGCCACCGGCCTCGACGCCAACGTCTCGGTGAAGCTCACACAACTCGGGCTGGCTCTCGACAGAAACCTGGCTATCGAGGCAATGCGACGGCTGGCCGAGCGAGCCGCCGAAATCGGTACGACGGTGACCATCGACATGGAGGACAGCCCCTACACGGACGCCACCCTCGATATCTACGAGTTGGTCCAGAAGGAGTTCGGAAACGTTGGAGTAGCGGTGCAGGCCTATCTATATCGGACGGGAGCGGACGTTTCTCGTATCGCACCGCTCGGGGGGCACATTCGACTGTGCAAAGGGGCATACGCGGAGCCCGACACAATCGCCATGAGCCGCAAAGAGCACGTCGATGCCAATTTTGCGACTCTGACACAGCAACTCATGGATCAGCACGACGCCAAACCGGCGATCGCTTCCCACGACGATCGGTTGATCGACTTGACGAGATCCCTCGTGTCGGACCGCTCTTCTCCTTTCGAGTTCCAGATGCTGTACGGCATCCGGGAGCAGCTCCAGGACGAGTTGGTGCGCCAGGGTCATCCCCTGCGGATCTACGTCCCCTACGGTTCAGAGTGGTATCCATATCTGACCCGACGCCTCGCCGAGCGTCCGGCCAACACGCTCTTCTTCATGCGAGCGCTGTTCGGCAAGTAACGTTGGCACCGGCTACGAACAGCGAGGTTGAGAGTGCTCGAGATCGGCGATAACGCCCCCAAATTCACGCTTCTGGATGACACGGGATCGAAAGTGTCGTCGTCCGATTACGCGGGTCGCAAGCTTGTGATGTTCTTCTACCCAAAGGCGATGACCCCCGGCTGCACGACGGAGGCCTGCGACTTCAGGGATCGAGCCGACTCTCTCATGGCCGCCGGGTATTCGGTGGTCGGAGTCAGCCCGGATCCCACCGATCGGCTCGCCAAATTCAAGGAGAAGGAATCTCTCACCTACCCGCTTCTCTCAGACACGGATCATGCGGTAGCAGCGGCATTCGGCGCGTGGGGTACGAAGGTCAACTACGGGCGGGAGTATGAAGGCTTGATCAGATCGACCTTCATCGTCGATGAAGTTGGCCGGCTGAGTCATGTCTACCGGAACGTTCGCGCCAAGGGCCATGTTGGTCGAGTAACGCGAGATGTCCTCGGCGAGTAGGCACCACCGGGCGAACGATCGAGGATTGCCACCGTCGCTATGCTGCGAAAAGTGATGCGCCGAATCGCCTTCTCTTCGATCATTCTCCTGGTCCTCAGCTCCGCCTGGCCGGCCCTGGCGACCGAACCGGGATCTGTGGTTGCGGAGCTGGAGTTTCGCAATTACGCCGCCGAGTCCGGTACGTCGATCGATGTCAACGATCTCGAAGCGTTGATCGATGACACCGACGCAGTCGAGCGAGATCTCTATTTCGTGATCCTGGCGTCGAATCCGGCGGGAGGCAACGACCTGTTCGCGGCGCGCCTGCTCGAATTGCAGCTCAATGGCACCGTGGTGGTCATCTCTCCCGATGAGATTGGAGCGGCTTCGCTGATTCTCGACGACGAGGCAGTCGCCGAGGCGATCGACGCCGCCTACGGCGAGTTTTTCGATCGAGACGACCTCGGTGCGTTGGAGACCTTCTCGAAGAGGCTTCCAGATGCCGGCGAGGCGGTGACCGCCACAACGGCCGCCGTCAACCAACCGGCGCCGGGAGCCCAGGCATCGTCTGACGAAGGTGGTGGCGGCGGTGGAGGTTTCTTCCTCATCTTCATCCTGGCCATCGTTGGTGTTGTCGGATTCATGCTGTGGCGTAACTCTCGCCGAGACAAAGAGGTCGTCGAAGGGCGGCTGGATGAGGCTAAGGCCGAGCTCAAAGGCCAGTTGGACGTCATTGCCAACGAGATACTTGACCTGTCTGATCGGGTCACGGTTGCCGAGATCGATGAGGCACTTGCCCACTATCGAGCGGCCAACGACACCTACACAGGGGTTTCAGAAGCTTCTGAAGCGGCCGGCACCCTCACGGAACTCGAAGCGCTATCCGATCGGCTCGACCGTGCCAGGTGGCAACTCGAAGCAGCCGAGGCGCTGGTCGAGGGCAGGGACGTTCCCCCCGAACCGGAGGATCGACCCGCCCATTGCTTCTTTGATCCGTCTCATCGTGCCGGGGTCGAGGAGGCTGAAATTCGGACTCCCGCCGGTTCCAAGATGGTGAGCGTTTGCAGGGAGTGTGCGTCAAAGCTGCGCAAAGGTGAGACGCCGACGCCGCGATCTATCAACGTCGGCGGGCGGCCCGTTCCGGCACCCCGGGCGCCGAGATCCTACGGTGGTGGCGGTCTCGATTGGCTCGGGACATTTTCGATCCTCCTCGGTGGGCGGGACAAGGGAGTTCCCTACGACTTCGGGCGCACCCGCGGCGTTCGGGGGAGCAGCAGCAGCCGGGGAGGCGGGGGATCGATTCTTGGCCGGCTCGGATCTCGTAGCAGTCGCACTGCGCCAATCAGGCGCCGGAGCACGTCAAGGTCGACGTCGCGTCGAACGACCACCAAGCGGCCCCGGTCGACGAGTTCAAGCAGCAGCCGTACGTCGGCACCGAAGGTGAAAGGCAGGGCTCGCCGCCGCCGGTAGACCGACCGAGTCCGCCGTCTCAGCGGCTCTTTCGCCGTCTTAGTATGGGCGGCGATCACAAAACGAGATCGGAGAGATCATGTTCAAACGCTTGTGGGGCTACATCAAGGCGTTATTCCGGCGTACCGTCGAGGGGGCCATGGATCCTGAGGTCGAGATCGAGCAGGCCATTCAGGAGGCCCGTAGGCAGGACCAGGTTCTTCGCAACCAGGCCGCCAAGGTCATTGCTCACAGAACTCAGCTCGAAGCCAAGATCGAACAGGCTGCCGATACCGTCGGCGAGGCCCGTGAAATGGCCAAGAAGGCTCTGCTGCGTGCCGAGGACGCCAAGACGCAAGGTGACGTTGACGGACTGAACAAGTGGACCCAGGCTGCCCAGAGCATCGCTCTCAAGCTCCAGGCCGGCGAGAACAACCTCAACGGCTTGAAGGACCAATACGAGATCTCGGTGAACCAGGCCGAAGAAGCCAAGCGCACCGTTCAGCAGAATGCCATGCGCCTCCAGGAGCTGGCAGCCAAGCGGATGGAGCTGGTCGGACAACTCCAGCAGGCCAAGATGCAAGAAGCCGTCAACTCGGCCGTCGAGTCGATCTCCGCATCGATGGAGCACGAAGCTCCCAGCCTCGACAAGGTCCAGGACAAGATTCAGGTTCGACTATCCGAAGCCAAGGCGCGATCCGAGTTGCGTGCGGCAACCCCCGAAGGAACGGAAGCAGAGTTGCGCGATGCGATCTCCCTGGCCCAGGCGGATACGAAGCTCGAAGAGCTGAAGGCGGAACTCGGGTTGATGGAGTGAAGAGCCATTAGCAATTAGCGGGGAACCGCCAGGACATCGCTAACGGTTTGTAGTGCGTCT
>JAUVQS010000021.1 GCA_030598025.1 Acidimicrobiia bacterium
CGTGGCGATCAAGAGACCACCGAACACGGTGATGCCGAGCACCGTAACGATGCCGAGCACGCGGTAGTAGAACATCACAGCGATTGCCACGAAGATCAATCCACCCACCCCGGCAATGAGACCGCCTTGTAGCGAGTCCGACCCGAGCGTGGCCGACACCTTCTTCACGTCGAGACGCTCGAACGCAATCGGCAATGAGCCGTATCTCAGGACGACGGCCAGGTCCTCGGCCTCTGCCTGTGAGGTGACACTGATGGTGGCCGATCCGCCGCTGATGCCTTCGTCTGGCTCGACATTTGGGGCGGAGATCACTTCGCCGTCAAGGACGATGGCGATCCGGCGCTGGGGCGTGCCGTAGATGGCCTGGCCGGCTTGCCTGGTCAACGACTCGAACAGGTCGCCGCCCGTCGAGCTGAAATCCAGGCTGACCACCCACCGGTTTTGACTCGAATCGAAGTACGGTCGCGCCGTATCGACCTCTTCGCCCATCAACGAAGTCCCGTCGACCAAGAGGATCTCGGCAAGGGTGCCGTCATCCTCATAGGAGGCGAGCCAGGCGGGCCCAGAGGGGTCATCTGTCACCGTCAACCCGGTCACCGGATCAAGGCCTGGAATCGTTGTGGTAGTCGTCGTGCTCGTCGAACCGTCCACCTCCGGCACAGTGGTGAGGTTGGTGAAGAGATCGTCGAAGCCCTTTTCGGTGAGAACCGGGCGAAACGACAGCTGGCCGGTTTGTCCGATCACGTCGAGCGCTTGTTCCTGGTTCGTGACGCCGGGGAGTTGGATGAGGACGTTGCGGTCACCCGAGACCTGGATCTCCGGTTCTTGAACGCCACCGATCGCTTCGATGCGTCTTCGCATCGTCTCTACGGCCTTGTCGAGGACGCCTTCGTCGGTTGCCTCCGGAGCACGCAGGATGACGGACGTACCGCCCTGGAGGTCGAGGCCCAATTTGGGCGCCATGTCGTTGGCCAGCGTCAGCGCGAGGCCTCCCCAGGCGATCGCCAGGATCGCCAGTAATGCAACGACGCGCCGCGACATCAGTCCTGATTGACCTTAGAGGCGATGGCTCGTCTGCTGAACTTGAGCGAGCCGTTCTCCACATCGAGAACGACCCCGTCCTCATCGATGCGACGGACGGTACCGAAGATACCGCCAACCGTCTGGACCGGATCGCCGATTTCGAGAGAATCGGAGAGCACCTGCTGCTTTTTCACCCGGGAACGTTGCGGTCTAATGATCATCAGGTAGAAGACCACCCCGAGAAACAAGAACAGGACAATTGTAGGAATCGAGCTTGGTTGCGCTTCAGTAGCTTGGGCGAGGATCACGTTGCACTCCACAAAGACGGCCCGCGGTCGCGGGCTCCGGCCGAAATGCTAGCCACCGTATTCGATATCGGAAAACTTACGACGTCTTTGCATCGTCGCCCGGAACTCGGAGAACGACCCATCGACGATGGCCGACCTGGCTTCTCTCAGAAGGTCGAGCGTGAAGTGAAGATTGTGAATAGTCAGTAGCCGATGGGCGGTGAGTTCTCCGGTGACCACCAGATGTCGAAGATAGCCCCTGCTGTATCGCTGGCAAGTGGAGCATGCACAATCGGGATGAATCGGCCCGCCGTCTTCGGTGTTCTCGGCCCGGCGAATGTTGAAATCGCCGTCTGTGGTCAGAACCTTGCCGTGGCGGGCCAGACGCGTCGGCCACACGCAGTCGAAGAGATCAGCTCCACGGTGGACGGCATCGAGCACTCCTTCGGCATCACCGAGCCCCATCACATACCGGATCTTGCCCTCCGGCAACTCAGCGATCGCCGCCTCGAGCGCCCGGTTTCTATCTGCCGGTGGCTCCCCAACCGACAAACCTCCGATCCCGAATCCGGGAAAGTCGAGTTCCGCCGTCGCCCTGGCACTCATCGCCCGCAACTCATCGTCTATTCCCCCCTGCACGATTCCAAAGAGCGCCTGGTCGCTCCGCGACTGTGCCTGCAACGCCCGCTCGGCCCAGCGGAGGCTGCGCTCCATGGCAGCTTTGACCTCAACTCGAGGAGCAGGCAAACCAATGCATTCATCCAGAACCATGGCGATATCGGGACCGAGTAGTTCCTGTATACGTACCGCTTCCTCGGGAGTCAGTCGCACAGGCGACCCGTCGTAGGTGGATCGGAATGAAGCACCGTCATCATCGATTTTCGGACCCAGCGAGAAGATCTGGTAGCCACCTGAGTCGGTCAGAATCGGGCCGTCCCAGGCCATAAAGCCGTGGAGTCCGCCGAGTCGGTCGATGACCTCTGCTCCGGGGCGAAGCATGAGGTGATATGTGTTGGCAAGAACCATCTGCGCTCCGACAGCATGGAGGTCGGGCGTATCGAGAGTCCTGACAGAGGCACGAGTGCCGACCGGCATGAAACCCGGAGTGGCGACCATGCCATGTGGAGTGGTGAGGGTCCCGGCTCGCGCCAACCCATCGCTGGACAAGATCGAGAACTGAACGGCCTCTTTCATTGCCTCTCCACAGCTGCATACATGGCGTCGCCGAACGACAGAAAACGATACCCGCGCTCAAGGGCCGACTCGTACGCCGGCTTCCACCGCTCTCCGAGAACCGCCGCCAGCAACACCACCAGTGTTGAACCGGGCACGTGAAAATTGGTGATGAGTCCATCGATCGCACGAAAGCCATATCCAGGGCGAATGAAGAGGTCGGTTGGGCCCTCGAATGCCCTCATCCGCCCCTGGGCGTCGGCAGCCGACTCGAGTGAACGAACGACCGTCGTCCCGACCGCAACGACCCGGCCCCCGGCTCGACGGACCGAGGCGATCGCCTCACAAGTCTCTTCGGGAACCGTCACCTGCTCACTGTGAATCTGATGGTCTTCGATCTCATCGGTGGAAATCGGCCTGAAGGTGTCGAGGCCCACCTGAAGATCAACGTGGCGAAACCCGATGCCGCGCTCCTCGATCTCCGTCAGCAGACTCTGTGAGAAGTGCAGCCCGGCCGTCGGCGCAGCCGCCGAACCGACCTCGTCTGCAAACACCGTCTGGTACCGGTCGGGGTTCTCGAGAGGAGAATGGATGTATGGAGGAAGAGGAACATCGCCGATCTCCTCGATTAGGTCATCGAGTTCAGGCTCACTCACGCCCGGAAACTCAACGACACAGCGACCCTGGGCGGGCGCCTCAGTGACGATAGCTTCGAGCCCTCCTGAGAAAGCGATGGCGAGACCTGCGCGGATACGCCGGGCCGGACGCACAAGGGCGTCCCAACTCCCGTCCCCGCGGCGTGCCAGCAACAGAATCTCCACAGCACCGCCGGTCCCGGCCTTCGTTCCGTGAAGGCGAGCGGCCCGAACCTTCGTTCGGTTCACCACCAGCAGATCCCCTGGATCGAGCATTGCAGGAACATCTGAGAACCGGTGATCGCTCATGTCCCGGGTATCCAGGAGGCGCGCCGCATCTCTCGGCTCAATCGGAGTCTGAGCGATCGCCTCGTCGGGCAGGTCGTAGTAGAAATCGGCCGTCTTCATGGAAAGCAGAGCTTAGAAGCCGTCAGCCATCAGCCTTGAGCCATCAGCAAAGAGTTACGCGCCGCGAGTCTGAGCGAAGGCTGAGGGCTAAGGGCTGAGGGCTCTTCTACGTTCCCGGTAACACCTGCTGAGGTGTCGCCGGTGGCTCCAGGCCCAGATGGGTGTAGGCGGAACCGGTCGCAATACGCCCCCGCGGCGTGCGCTGAAGAAGGCCGATCTGGAGCAGGTACGGCTCGTAGGCATCTTCCACCGTCTCCGGTTCTTCCCCGACCGCGATGGCCAGCGTGGACAGACCGACGGGTCCGCCTCCAAACTTCTTGACTATTGAGGAGATGATCGCCCGATCGACCTTGTCTAGTCCCAGTTCGTCGACCTCGAATATCTCCAACGCTTTGAGGGTTGTCTGGTCGTCGACCACTCCGTCTGCTCTGGCGACGGCGTAGTCCCGTACTCGCGCCAACAATCGGTTGGCTATCCGGGGTGTCCCCCGGCTACGTCGGGAAATGGTCTTCGCCCCGCCTTCGGTTATCTCAACCTCGAGAATTCCGGCCGAACGGGCGACGATCAATTGAAGCTCGGGGGGGTCGTAGTAGTCCAGCTTGTCGACGATGCCGAACCTGTCCCGTAGTGGCGCCGTGACCTTTCCCTTGCGGGTTGTCGCTCCGACGAGAGTGAATCGAGGCAGGTCGAGGCGGATCGACTGAGCAGACGGCCCCTTGCCGAGGATGATGTCGAGTTCGAAATCCTCCATCGCCGGATAGAGGACCTCTTCGACGACTCTCGGCAAGCGATGGATCTCGTCGACAAAGAAGACATCACCACGGTCGAGGTTGGTGAGCATCGAGGCCAGGTCGCCCGGCCGTTCCAATGCCGGCCCGGAAGTGACACGCAGACGGGCCCCGAGTTCGTTGGCGAGAATCGTCGCCAGGGTCGTCTTGCCGAGTCCCGGCGGCCCGGATAGCAAAACATGGTCCAGGGGCTTGCCCAGATGAGCGGCGGCTTCAATGGAGATCCCCAGCCGTTCCTTGAGTTTCGACTGCCCGACGAAGTCTTCGAGGTGACGTGGTCTGAGACTCAGCTCGTTGGCCTGCTCTTCTTCGCCGACCGGGTCGACCATGAGTATGCGCTCTTCTCTCATACCTGCCGTCCCAACGCCTTCAGTGCCATCCTCAGCTGCTCCTCCAGAGGCGCATCGGTTGGGATCTCCGGGATGATCTCACGAATCTCAGCAGCTGCGTACCCCAGTCCTTCCAGCGCTTCCCGAATGCGACCCGATCCGGATTCACCACCAAGGGAGACGACGTCCGCATCGACCAGCTTCGGCTTGAGGTCGAGCAGGATGCGCTGGGCGCTCCGTTTGCCGATGCCGGGAACGACAGTCAACGCATCGATGTCCTCCCCTGTCACCGCTCGGTGGAGTTCCTCGACGCGCATGCTGCCGAGAATCGCCATTGCCACTTTGGGGCCGATGCCCGAGGTTGCCAACAGCAATCGGAACATGTCCCGTCCGGTCTCGTCCATGAAGCCGTAGAGAGTCATGGCGTCCTCACGGACGTGGAGATGTGTATGAAGCACCATCTGCTCGCCCAGACTCGGAAGCGAACTCAGCGTCTGTGGAGTCACCGCGATCTCGTATCCCACTCCCCCAACATCCAAAGTCACGCCCTCGTTTCGGCGCGCCACGATTGTGCCTCTGAGACGGCCGATCACGTCGATATCCTCGCCGCCAGACGGAATGCCTGAAGATGACAGAGTGCAACTGCGAGTGCATCGGCGGCATCGGCCGGTTTCGGGGACTCCGCCAAACCGAGACGTTGCGCCACCATCCGCTGAACCTGACCTTTGTCGGCTTTACCGAACCCGGCGACGGCCGACTTCACCTGCGTCGGAGTGTATTCGTGAACGGGCAGACCGGCCGTCGCAGCCGCCAACAATGCGACTCCCGAGGCTCGACCCACCGCGATGGACGTTCTCAGGTTCTTGTTGGTGAATACCTGTTCGATTGCCATCACATCCGGGCGGTGCTCTTCGATGATCTGAGTAAGGTCTCGATGCAACTCGAGCAGGCGTTGTTCGATCGGGTCACCGGAAGCCGTCCGAATGACTCCAACCGCTCGAAGACGTGCCCCACCGCCAACCCTGTCGACGAGTCCGTAGCCGGTGGTGGTGAGTCCGGGATCGATCCCCAAAACGAACATATGTACGAGAGCCTAGGCGCCTACGGCGCCGTACTACGTATTTCGTATCACGTACAACGCCAGTACCTCGTCGTGGTACGTGATACGAGGTACGTAGTACGTGATACGAAATACGTAGTACGTGAGTGAAACGCTCAGCGTTTCACTCACTCAGCTCTGCCATCACCTCGTCGGGGATGTCGAAGTTGGCAAAGACATCCTGGACATCGTCGAGATCCTCGAGAGCGTCGATCAGACGCAACACTTGGCGGGCGGTGTCTTTTCCGACGGGCACCGTCGTGCTCGGCAGTTGGGTGACGTCGGCGGATTCGATCGTCGCCCCCGACTGTTCGAGAGCTTCCTTCACCGTCGGCATGTCGGATGGCGCCGTGATGACTTCGAAGCCTTCATCTGCCTCGCGCACATCTTCGGCACCGGCGTCGAGAGCGCCGAGCATCACCGACTCCTCATCTCCACCGGCGATGATGTAGCCCTTCTGCTCGAACAGATATCCAACTGATCCAGGCTCACCAAGACTCCCGTTGTTGCGGGTCATGGTTGACCGGACATCTGAAGTGGCGCGGTTGCGATTGTCGGTCAAGACGTGGATGTAGATGGCCACGCCCCCGGGGGCATACCCCTCGTACCAAACTTCGCTGAAGTCAACGGCGTCTGCACCTTCACCCGAACCACGCTTGACCGCCCGATCGATGTTGTCGTTCGGCATAGACGCCGCCTTCGCCTTGGCGATAGCAGTGGCCAGGGTGGGATTCATGGCTACATCGCCGCCGCCCTGCCGCGCCGCCGCTTCGATGCCTTTGGCCAGTTTGGCGAACGCCTTCCCCCGGGCGGCATCCTGCCGGCCCTTTCTGTGTTTGATGTTGGCCCATTTGGAATGACCGGCCATCAGTTCTCCTCCCGCACGCTCAACAACATCTCATGAAACCGTAGATCGTCCGTCAGTTCCGGGTGGAACGCGCCGGCGAGAATGTCGGCCTGCCGCACCATGACGATCTGATCATCGTAGGTGGCCAGGATCTCGACGTCCGATCCGATCTTGGTCACCCGGGGCGCCCTGATGAACACAGCTTGATGGGGTGAGTCGAGACCGGCAACATCGATCGGCGTTTCAAACGAATCGTTCTGACGGCCGAAGGCATTCCGCTCGACGACGACGTCGAGAACCTCCAGCAGCGGCGGGGCATCTCGCACCGCATCAACGGCGAGAAAGATCAGACCGGCGCACGTACCCAACGTGGGAAGACCGCCTTTGATCACATCGCGAAGCGGATCGATCATCCCGTAGAGAGAGGCCAAACGCCCGATGGTCGTTGACTCACCTCCCGGGATGACCAGAGCTGAGATAGACTCGAGATCCTCAGGCCTGCGAACCTGGCGGGTCGTCGCTCCGGCCTGTTCGAGGCTGTGTTGATGCTCTCTAAAGTCGCCCTGCAAAGCGAGAACGCCGACAGGGCCCACGCTCACCAGCCCCGGTCGGCCAGGCGAACGTCGAGATCGGCGATCTCCTTGCCCGGCATTGCCTCACCGAGGCCCCGCGATACCTTGACGAGCTGATCGGGATCGTTGGCATAGGTGGTCGCTTCGACAATCGCCTTGGCCCGCGGTGATGGATCCGCGCTCTTGAAGATTCCAGAACCAACAAACACACCATCGCAGCCGAGTTGCATCATCAGCGCCGCGTCGGCCGGGGTGGCTAGACCGCCGGCTGCGAAATTCACAACCGGGAGCTTCCCGGTATCGGCTACCTCTTGGACGAGATCGAACGGAGCACCCAGGTCTCTGGCAGCCGACATGAGCTGTTCGGGATTCATCGAGGCGAGCGAACGAATCTCTTTTGTCATCCGCCGCATATGACGAACGGCTTCCACCACATTGCCGGTGCCGGCTTCACCCTTGGTGCGGATCATCGCCGCTCCTTCACCGATGCGCCGCAACGCCTCACCGAGGTTCCTGGCGCCGCATACGAACGGAGTCGTGAATGTCCATTTGTCGATGTGATGTTCCTCATCGGCGGGCGTGAGCACTTCCGACTCGTCGATGTAGTCGACGTCCATCGACTGAAGAATCTGGGCTTCAACGAAATGGCCGATGCGGACTTTGGCCATCACGGGGATCGTTACTGCCTCCATGATCTCGTCGATCATCGCCGGATCCGACATGCGGGCGACCCCACCGTCGGCCCGAATATCGGCCGGAACCCGTTCGAGTGCCATAACCGCGACCGCTCCGGCGTCCCGGGCGATCTTGGCGTGCTCGGCGTTGACGACGTCCATGATGACGCCGCCTTTGAGCATTTCAGCCAGGCCTCGCTTGACTCGATCGGTGCCTCGTTCCACGGTATGACTCCTTTTGATCTCTATTCTACTGCCAGCTAACGCTGCGACCGATGGGCATGAGTTCTATCCAAACCTTGCCCGGCGCCAGCGGTGTGGGTTGACCGGATTCATCGAGGATCCGAAAGAAGCCGTCCTGGCTGCCACGTTCCCATGTGCCTCGAATCGCGATTCCGTCGCGAAACACGAATGCGTCACCGGTACCGGTGACGCGATAGTCGGGAACCGGGTTCCCGGCTCCGTCGGTGCGTCCGCTGTCGAACTGCTCAACAGCCAGCACGATGACGTTGTCTGCAACGATTTGCTGCCCATTGGAATCCAGATGAGAGCTCTCACCGTGGAACCGTAGGAAGCCTCCGTCGACCGATGACCAGCGATAGTTGATATCCATGATCGGAGAGAGCGACACACTCACCGTCAGAGCCTGGTCGTGATCTCCTTCGGGAGGAACCTCGTCGAATCGGAACCAGATGTCGCCACTGGTTTCCGGGCCCAATTCCAGCGCTACTTCGGGATCCAGCATCAAGTCGTATAGGGCCGGCCGATCCGGATCGCGGCCGTAGGCGGCGCTGCCGAGGACCGGATGACCGGCGTCCGTCGCGACTGCGCGGATCGCCTCGACGTTGGCCGCCACCCCGCCCGAGTGAGCGAACACAACATCAAACGGCGCGATCAGCTTCGGATCGACTTCGCGGGTGCTTCTGATCGGCCCGATCTCGCCGGGGATGTTGGACTGATAGAAAGCGAGGAAGCGTGCCACTCCGCCTTCTACGAGCACCTCGACGACCATGTCGGCCTCGCTGAGACCGGTCTGCGGCCGGGAAGCGGAACTGTTGTCGATCTTCGCCACGAGAACCGGTGCCGTTGGAACGGCCTCGGGGTCAACACGGCCGGTCAGCGGCCACGTCTCACCTACGGGTTCCGGCTCCGTCGTCGTGGTGGTGGCCGTCTCCGCTTCGGTGATGGTCGTCGTATCTTCGACGATTACCACCGAAGTGGTCGTGGTTGACGACGCAGTGGTCGGCTCGCCGCCGCCGGCCAGCACCACCGCCGCGATCAGAAGGATGAGCACGACACCGGCACCTCCGCCGAGGGCGAGCTGCTGTGTACTGGACAAATTCTTGAAGCGTTCGATGAGCTGTTGCATGTCCTGTAAGGGGTGAGAGAAAGATCAGTGACCGCTCAAGGCGGATCTGTACATCAAGATGTACGCGGGAAGCACTGTAGCCCAGTCGTAGAACGACGATCGTCGCACCGCTGCATCAGCGGCCATCGTCAACGACTCCTCATCCATCAAGAAACCGGTGACCCGGCGGGCGAGTGCCTGGGTGTCCCCGCGGGGAAAGAACGAAACTGCCGACTCCCCGACTGCCATGAAGGCCGGCAAGTCCGAAGCCACCACGGCACATCCGGCAGCCATCCCCTCGAGCAAGGTGATGCCGAAGCTCTCACCTCCCAGATTGGGGGCGACAAAGATCGAGGCCGTCGTCAAGATCCGTCGCTTCTCCGGCCCGTCGACGCGCCCCAGGAATCGAATGCCTTCGATCTGCTCCGATCGAACCGCTCCGATCACATCAAGCGTTGCGGCCGGCACAACTGCTCTTATCGCCGGCCAGGCGGCGAGCAGTACGTCGAGGCCTTTGCGCGGTTCATCCCGCCCAATGAAGGCCAGACGATGAGGATCCCTTGTTTTCTCGGAGCGGTATTGGGCGGTATCGAGGCCGTTGGGAATGATCTCGAGGTTGGGCAGAATCGGACGCACTGCCGATGCTGCTACCTCGCTGACCGCACTCGCACCCACCAGATTCTTGACCATTCGACGACCGATCGGACTGAAACGCCGGTAGGTGGACCGGATGAGTGAAGACGGGTCGGCGTGAAACGTGCCGACGGTCGGGATGCCACCGCCGCGCAGCAGTGCCCAGCCGACCATCGGCATGAGCGGTTCGTGGACGTGAACGACATCAGCACCCTCGACGGCGTGCGCGGCGCGGCGCAGAATCGATGGCTGCAGGGCAATAGGCGCCCGCGAACCGTTGGCCGGAATGGTGGTCGCGCTTCCGAGCAACCGCGCACCCTCCGGGCCGGAGAGCCCGGGGCCGACTACCCACGCCTCGATGCCGTGAGGCGCGAGGCGAGCGCCTATCTCGATGACTTGATCCTGGACGCCGCCGGGTTGATCGAGAGCGTACGGTGACACGACCGCCACCTTCACGGCAGCTTCCGATCAGATGGCCAGTTGGCTTGCAGCAGGTGCCATTGATCGGGGGCCCGCCTGACCAGGTCTTCGAGAGCCGAAGCCAGCGCGGCCATTCCGGTCGCGATCCGGAGATCCATCGGCCCCTCGGTCGGGATATCCAGGGGGGGGCCAACCACGATGAAATGGCCGCGCCCATCCTGGAAGAAGGATCCGACCGGCAGGACCGGAGCGCCCGTGCGTATGCCGATGGTGATCGCACCGCTCGGCAGTGTCGTCTTCTCACCGAAGAACTCAACCTCGACTCCCCGTCCGCTCAGATCGCGATCGGTGACAAGGGCAACCGCGCCGCCCCGATCGATCACACCGAAGAGCTTTCTGAAGACGTCACGGCTTCCATCTGCCAGCACGATGTCGATCCCGAGCATCTTGCGCAACTTGACGAACCACTCGACCAGGCGGCGACTCCCCAGCTTCTCCGCCACCGCGACGAGTTCGATACCTTCTTGCACCGCGACCGTTCCGGCAACCTCCCAGTTGCCAATGTGCGGCAAGGCAAACACCATTCCGGTGCCGGCATCACGAGCAGCCGTCACCCGATCGAGGCCGTCCACAGTCACTCGCTGTCCAGCCGAGTGTGCACGGCGCGGTCGCATCCACAGTGCTTCAGCCCAGTATCGGCCGTATGCCATGAACATCCGGCGGGCCTGTTGCTCGGCGCCCTCACCCTCGCCAACGCGCTGCATGTGCCGGATGGCCATCCTTCTGCGATCCCCGCCGACGATCCAGGCGATCCGACCTGCCAATCGGCCCAATTGAATCGCCAGGCGTTCCGGAAGAATCCCGACGACGCCGGCCGCCAGGCGAAAGGTCAAGTAGACCGCTGTGCGCTTCAGCCGTCGAGTCGTTGCCACACCAATGCGAACCTCTGTGCGACGGTCATCCAGGTCAAGGCTGCCATCACCCACAACATGACGGGAACGAAACTAAACACCAACCCGGCGGTGAACAGGATCACCCGCTCGGCGCGACCCATGAGCCCACCGCGTCCGTCGGCGCCGACCGATTCGGCCCGCGCCCGCAGGTAGGAAACGAGCAACGATGCACCAAGGTTGAGAACGCACAACAGAGCGAGGACCGCATCGTCCGAGAAGCTGACATCTTCGGACACGGCGAAAGCCAGGCCGGCCCACATCGCCGTTTCCCCGAGACGATCCGACACGGAATCCACGAAAGCGCCCCGTCTGGAGGCTTTGCCGGCGAGGCGGGCGACGGCGCCATCGAGGCCATCGAGCGCCGACCCCAACGCCGCAATCGAAGCTCCAAGGATGTAGTGAGAGAATCCGACGAGAAGGGCGCCGCCGACCACCAGCAGCAGCCCAACGATCGTAACCACCATAGGCGTGAAACGTGCAGCTACCAGAACCCGGGCGATCGGGTCGAGATAGCGTTCTATGTGCCCTCGGGCTCGTTGTTCGATCATCAGAAGGCTTTCCCTGTCGAGTCATCAAACGTAGCAGGAATCCGCCCGCCCCACCGCAACTAGTATCCCTGAATACCCGAGGAATAAGGAGGTAGCGTGGTTCCCGAGAGAATCCGCAACGTGGTGCTGGTTGGACATGGCGGCGCCGGGAAGACAAGTCTCGCCGAAGCTCTCCTCAACACCGCCGGCGCAACCACACGGGTGGGTCGCGTGGAAGACGGCACCACGGTCACTGATTTCGAACCTGAAGAGATCGAACGACAAATCTCCTTGAGCGTGGCCGTAGCTTCCTGCGAGTGGAAGGGTCACAAGATCAACATCCTCGACACGCCGGGGTATGCGGACTTCACCGGCGACGCCCTCGCCGCCCTCCGTGTCGCCGATATGGCCATCTTTGTCGTATCGGGCGTGGACGGAGTAGAGGTTCAGACAGAAGCTCTCTGGCGCGCCGCCGCCGAAGAAAATATCCCCCGAGTCGTATTCATCAGCAAGCTCGACCGTGAACGGTCGTCCTTCCAGCGAACGCTCACCGAACTCACTGAGATCTTCGGCAAACGCATCGCTCCGATTCAGCTTCCGATCGGTTCCGAACAGAACCTCACCGGAATCGTCCGGGTTGTCTCCAGTCGCGCCTTCGGCTACGACGGTGGAGCAATCGCCCAAGAGATCGATCTCCCCGACAACTTGCTCGACGAGGTCTCTCAGGCCCACACCACCCTCATCGAAGCTGTGGTCGAGACAGACGATGAAATGATGGAGCGTTACTTCGAGGGCGAAGAACCGTCCCGCGATCAGATCATCAGTTCCGTTCACACCGGCATGCTCGAGGGAGAGATCTTTCCGGTCCTGTGCGGATCGGCCGGATCCCTTATCGGCATCGACATTCTGGCCGACTTCATCGTCGAGTTCGGACCCAACCCTCTGGAGCACGCGGCTCCCCCCATGGAGTCCGGAGAACTCGCAGTATCCACCGACGGCCCGGCCACCGCCTACGTATTCAAGACTCACTCCGACCCTTACGTCGGTCGGATCTCTCTGTTCCGGGTGTTCTCCGGTTCGGTGAAGGTGGACGACAACCTGGAGAATGCCACTCGCTCCGGCAACGGGCGAATGCACAACCTCTTCTTCATGAAGGGCAAGGATCACCACGACGCGAAGGAAGTCGTCACGGGCGACATTGCCGCGATCGCCAAGCTCAACAACGTTCTGGCGGGTGACACACTGGTCACTCCCGGATCAGGAATCTGTATCAAACCGATCTCTTTTCCGACCCCTGTGATGTCCGTGGCGATCTTCCCCAAGTCATCTCAGGACGAGGACAAACTGTCCGGGGCGCTTCAGAAGGTGATTGAGGAGGATCCGACGCTGGCCGTCGAACGCCGGCGGGAAACCCACGAAACGGTCCTCTCAGGACTCGGTGACAATCATCTCGACGTTACGGCCGCGCGGATCAGTAGGAAATTCGGAGTTGAGATCGACACCGCCGTTCCCACCGTGCCGTATCGGGAAAGCATCACCGCCACCACCGATGCCGAAGGCAAGCACAAGAAGCAGAGCGGCGGCAGAGGCCAGTTCGGCGTGGCGTTCGTGAAGTTCTCCCCTCTCCCCCGCGGAACCGGCTTCGAGTTCGTGAATGCCACCAAGGGCGGTTCGGTACCCAGGCAGTTCATCCCGGCCGTCGAAAAAGGGGTCCAGGAGGCCCTAGTGAAAGGCCCACTCGCCGGGTACCCAGTTGTCGATGTACAGGCAACGCTGTATGACGGGAAGTACCATTCCGTGGATTCGGACGAGATGTCTTTCCGGATGGCCGGCATCATGGCTTTCCGGGCCGCCGCGCCGAAGCTCGGAGCGGTGATCTTGGAGCCAATCGTCGAGGCGAGGATCCGAGTGCCAGAGGAATTCATGGGCGACGTGATCGGTGATCTAAACGCCAAACGGGGGCGCGTCCTGGGCATGGACTCCGAAGGCCACCTCAGGGTGGTCACCGCCGAAGTGCCTCTCGGAGAGATGCAACGCTACGCGGTTGACCTGCGATCCATGACCGGAGGTCGCGGATTCTTCGAAATGGAGTTCACACGGTACGACGAAATGCCTAACCAGGAAGCCCAGAAAGTGATCAACGCGGCCCGGGAGGATGAGTCCTAGCCGACCGCAGCGAAGGAGATAGATATGGACGAGGCGGTTCTCAAAGTTGGAGATCGAGAGATCACGCTGCCGGTTATCACCGGTACGGAAGACGAAATGGCGATCGATACCAACGAGCTGCGTGGGCAGACGGGAATTGTGACTCATGACAAGGGTTTCGCCAATACGGCGGAAGCGCTCAGTTCGGTCACGTTCCTGGATGGAGAGAAGGGCATTCTGCGTTATCGGGGTTACCCGATCGAGCAAATCGCGGATAGGGCGTCTTTCCTCGAGGTTTCCTATCTGTGCCTATACGGTGAACTGCCGACCACCGCTCAGTACGAAGAGTTCGTCGATGAGATCAACCGTCACACGATGGTGCGCGAGGATATGAAGCACTTGTATGAGGCGTTCCCGTCGGATGCTCATCCGATGCAGATGCTTGCCTCTGCGGTTTCCGCCATGGCGACCTTCTATCCGGATGCTTTGGATCCCACCGACGAGAAATCGATCGACCTCAGTGCCAAGCGGCTCATCGCCAAGATGATCACGCTGGTGGCTTGGGGTTACAAGTACGGTCTGAGTCAGCCGTTCCAGTATCCGAGGAACGATCTCGACTATACGTCGAACTTTCTGCACATGGTGTTCTCCTACCCGACCGAGGCCTATCAGGTCGACCCGGTCATTTCGAAGGCACTCGATGTGCTGCTGAACTTGCACGCCGACCATGAGCAGAACTGTTCGACATCGACGGTTCGCATGGTCGGTTCGTCGCAAGCCAATCTGTTCTCATCGGTCGCTTCTGGCATCCACGCTCTTTCTGGTCCATTGCACGGTGGAGCAAACCAGCAGGTGGTTGAGATGCTCGACCAGATCATCAAAGGCGGCGGCGATGTTGAGCAGTTCATCGCCAAAGCCAAAGACAAGGATGATCCGTTCCGGCTGATGGGATTCGGTCACCGCGTCTACAAGAACTTCGACCCACGGGCACGGATCATCAAGAGCTATGCGGGCGACGTGCTCGACAAGCTCGGCAGAGACGATCCAATGCTCGAAGTTGCCAAGCAACTCGCAGAAGTGGCCCTGTCGGACGAGTACTTCGCTGAGCGCAAGCTCTATCCGAACGTCGACTTCTACTCGGGCATCATCTACAAGGCGATGGGTTTCCCCATCGACATGTTCACGGTGCTGTTCGCCATTGGCAGGCTCCCGGGGTGGATCGCCCAGTGGAAAGAGATGCGTTTCGACCCGACCACCAGGATCGGCCGTCCACGGCAGATCTACGTCGGCGAAGCCGAGCGCAAGTTCATCAACATGGATCAGAGGTAGAAAGAGTCGCTAGTGCTGTGACCACAAACGTTGGGGGTCCTGGACTTGGTCGTTGAGATCGCGCATCCTTGCGACATCGCGCGTGTGTTCGATCGAGGAGGGCGGGGATGTCGAAGCGGGTTCGGGTTCGTAGGTTGACCGATGAGGAGGGTCAGCGGCTTCAACGGATCGTGCGTC
>JAUVQS010000017.1 GCA_030598025.1 Acidimicrobiia bacterium
GGACGTAAAAAGCAGTACTGCCGTCACCCCTATACGTTCTCCCCCGCCGCGCGGGGGAGATGGGTGATCGCAGCGAACCCAGAGGGGGTACGTGGTACGTGGTACGTGGTACGTGGTACTTCTTCAACCAAGAAATTTCTCGATGGCTCGGATCATGTGGCCGGCGTGAGTGAGAGGTGCTTCGTGCCGGGCGCCGACCAGCTCCACCACCTCAGGTTCATGGAGCAAGGAGGCCAGTTCGTACTGACCTTCAGAGAACATCAGTTGGTCCTCTGTGTTGATGATGACGAGTGATTGGTGTCGAAGTTTCCCGATCCAGGGGCGAGCGTCGAAGCGATTGACGGCCGAGCCGGCCATCCAGTAGCTGTCGGCGTCCCGATTCTGGTGTTGCCAATAGGCCCACCGAACATGTTTGGGAAGCACGGCCCCCACCTTCTTTAGGTAGGCCGTCCTGGCCCGGCTGACCTCCGACCGGGTCAGACGATCCACTGCCCGGGCCAGCACAATCGCCGTGCCGCCTGCCAGGCGCTCCACAACAGACCGCGCCGGTCCGGCGGACGTTCCGGCCAGGATGAGCTTGTCGACCCGGTGGGGGTGGCGGTGTGCCAGCTCGAGAGCAGCCAGACCGCCCATCGAATACCCAGCCACATGGGCACGATCGATTCCCAGCTCCGACATGATCCCGGCCAGGTCGTCGGCGACATCGGCGATCTCGTATCGATCGCGCAACTGATCAGACTTCCCCGTGTTCCGGTTGTCGGGCACGATCACCCGATACTTCGTAGCCAGCTTGCCGATCAGCTTCCACCACACCACCAGACTGTGATCTCCCCAGCCATGCACCAGCAACAGCGCAGGGGCATCGGGGCTACCCGCCTCTCGAACAAAGAACTCGTTGTCACCGACGAAGACCGATCGGCCGGGAAGGCGCAGCGGATGCTCCTGCGCCTCCGTCGATTTGGGCTGTGGCTCCGGGCCCAGAAGGCGCCAACCGACCCACGCGAACAGAATGCCTTTCGCCCAGCGGATCACGACGAACCGCCCAGATCATCCCGCGCAAACATGAGCTCCCGCACCGGCTCTCCTCCGATCAAGTGCTCCTGGATGATCCGTTCCATCACTTGGGTGGTGACCGACCGGTACCAGACACCGTCCGGGTACACGACTGCAATCGGCCCCTGCTCGCAGATCCGCAGGCAATCGACCTTGGTTCTCAGAGCAACTGCCTCCCCGGCCGGCGGATCGCTCGGAGCCGGTTCGTCGGTGAATCCACGCCAGCGGGGTGGAGCGCTCGCCAACTCCAGGTCCTTCATCCGCCGTTTGGTATACGCCCAGACGGTGGACGATTCGCCATATGTCGAACAACGCGGTGCTGTCTGCTCAGCGCACAGAAACAGGTGTCGCTGCAAACCGCCGATGGAGAGAACCGACGCAATCTTCACGAGTCGCTCGTCGAGGTGGGGCAGACGATCGGTCATTAGGCCGTCACGATACCGACTTCGCGACGTTGCTCCGCCGGGTCTCTGGAACGAAGGAGAGGAGCGCCGCGGCCAGAAGCATGACGGCACCAGTGAGGAAGAACCCGGCGGTAAACGCGCCGGTATCGGCAATCGCTCCCAGCACCAGGGGGCCGATCACGAAACCGAGATCGCCGGACATCCGGTACACACCGACGGCCGAGCCTTCCGCGCCTTCTGGAGCAAGGTCTCCAACCATTGTGGGTGGAGCAATGCTGGCCAACCCAGAAGTGACACCGAACACCAATGACACGATAAGAAGGCCGGTGAACGATTCGAACAAGCCATAACCCGCCGTAGCGATCGCAGCCGTCGTCAGACCGACCATTGCCACCGGTTTGCGCCCGACATTGTCCACAAGACGGCCGGCCGGATTCACGATCAGCAGATTCGTCAGCGCCGACACCGACAGCAAGATTCCGATATCGCCCGCTCCGAAACCGAGCGATTGCTCGGCATAGAGAGGAAGAAGAGTCACTCGCGCTCCGCCGCGCATGAACATCATCGAAAACCCGACCAGCATCAGGGCCAGATAGGCGCGCGAGCGCATGAGTTGACCCGCCATCGCAAACACCTGTCTGGCACTCGTACCACGCGAAGGCAGATCCTCGATAAAGAACCAAGCGAGGATGGCTACGATCCCGGCCAGGACGGCGTATGCCCAGAACGGCGTTCGGAAGTCACCCAACTCGGCGAGAAACCCGCCGACAAGAGGCCCGATCGCCACACCGACGAGCAAGCCCGTCTGAAAAGCCGCGGTAGCCCGCCCGAGGCGCTCTTTGGGCGTCACCTGGAGGAGGTACTGGAAGGCGGTCGTGGCAAAGATCGCCGACCCGATCCCCTCGATGAACCTGGAGCCCAGAAGGACTCCATAGTTGGGAGCCAGCGCCGCAGTCACACTCGAAATCGCCAGCAGGGTTGTTCCAAATACGGTGACCTTGCGCGCTCCCCACCGGTCGCCGGCCACCCCACCGATCACGCTGAACAGCAGTCGGGCGACCGCGAAACCGGTGATCAGAGCTCCGGCCGCGGTATAGGAGACACCGAATTCGAGGGCATACAACGGAAGGATCGGAGCAACGAGAGTAAGGCCGGCCATCACAAATCCGACGCCGATGGCGATGATCCAGACCTGACGAGAGACGGCGGACGGCATAGCCGACCAGTGTAGGAGGACACGCTCTCAGCTCAGAAGGCGGATGCCCTCCCCGGCCACGATGGACCCGATCACAGCCGCAACTTCGGTGCGCTCGGCCTCGAGAGCGGCGATCAGGAAGTCGAGACGGTCGGCATGAACCGAGATGAGCAGGCCCCCCGAAGTCTGGGCGTCGGCCAGAATGTCTTTCATCGGGGAGGCGACGTCTCCGAAATCGACGGTCGTCGAAACCGCCTCCAGGTTGCGCTTGGAACCCCCGGGCAGCAAGCCCTGTTCCGCCAGTTCGACTACCCCGTCGATCAGCGGCACGTCCTCAGCGTGAATCTCAGCGCCTACTCCCCCGGCCTTGACCATCTCGGCGAGGTGCCCGAGCAGTCCGTATCCGGTGACGTCGGTGGCAGCGTTCACCCCGACCGAGGTCATCGCCCGTGCGGCACCCTCGTTCAACTGTGCCATCACGTCGATGGCCCTCTGCGCCACCTCACCATCGACACGGCCTTTCTTTACGGCGGTGGCGATGATGCCTGTGCCGAGCGGCTTGGTGAGGACGAGCGCGTCACCGGGTTGCGCTCCGGCGTTGGTGACGAGACGATCTGGCTCCACGACACCCGTCACCGCGAAACCGTACTTCGGTTCAGGGTCGTCGATCGAATGACCGCCGACGATGGTGCAGCCGGCGCCTTCCATCACACTTGCTCCGCCGGCGATCACTTCTTCGAGGAGGTCAAAAGACAGGGCGTCCCGCGGCCAGCCGACCAGTTGGAGGGCCGTCAGCGGGGTGCCTCCCATGGCGTAGACATCGGAAAGAGCGTTCGCGGCCGCAACCCGGCCCCAGTCGTAGGGATCGTCAACGACCGGCGTGAAAAAGTCGACCGTCTGGACGAGAGCGGTACCTCCGGGCGCGACGAATACGGCGGCATCGTCGCTCGTTTCGAGGCCGACCAGGAGATCCGGATGGCGGGTAACCGGTGAGTTACGCAAACGGCGCAGAACCTGCGCCAGCTCGTCGGGGCCGAGCTTGCACGCTCAACCGCTGCCGTGGGAATACTGCGTTAGACGCACCTTCACATGTCACCTCCTTTCAGAGTCGCGAGTCGCGGGTAGCTCGTCGCGAGTCAAGCCGCCAGTTTGGCACGGTCTGATGAATCGGCTGCCGATCGGCTCTAGTCGTGGTCACCGGCTATTGAGAAACTGACCATGTCATGTCACCAATTCGTCGTGCCTGGGGCTCTCTAAGGGTGAAAGGAGAGTCAGACGTGCAGGCAGAAGATGAACAAGCCTTCACTCGTTTCGTCAAGGAGACGGCTCAAGGCCCAAACCTCATAGCTCAAAGCTCACGGCTCATTGCTCATCTCCCCGCGTCGAGCGGGACCTCCACTTCTGCGACTCCGCGTCGTTGCACTGATGCCACCGACGCGACGATCAGGACCATGCCAAGCAGTTGGATCGACGCCATCGATTGCGAAAACAGAATCCAGGCCGCGGCGGCACCGATGACCGGTTCGGCTGTGGCGATGACACCGACGAAACCTGCTGAGAGACGTCGCAGCGCCTGGAGTTCAAGCATGAAGGGTATGGCGGTTCCGACCAAACCCATCCACACCAGCTCGCCCCATACTTTGGCCGGGAGGTCGGTAGGGAACGACCAGACGGGCTGGAGGAACCCCCACATCACGGCAGAGATGGCAAACCCGTACGCCATGATCCCCGAGGGAGCCATCGTCTTCCCCAGCCTCTCGCCGATGATCAGATAAGCCGCGAAAGTGGCGGCCGCGACGAGTCCGGCTGCCACCCCGAACAGATTCATTTCGCTGCCTTGCCAGACCTCGGCGATCAACCCAGTGCCCACCAGTGCCACCGCGGCGGCAATCCAGGCAGACCGGAGGATCGCCGTGCGCTCGGCGGTTCGCATCCAAACCAGCACCATGATCGGAGCGAGGAATTGAAGGGTCATACCGGGACCCACCCCAATGCGGTCGACGGCCTCGTAGTAGGCAACGTTCACCGCGGTCAGACTCGCTCCAAAGAGGATCAGCAGAGGCCAGGGTGCCCGATCGGCCAACTTTCCCCGGTACCAGGCATATGGAAGGAGCGCGATGACTGCCACAATCGATCGCGATTGAGCAGCCCTCGCCGGACTGATGTCCGCCAGCGCGTCGCTGGCAATCGCTCCGCTTACACCGAACATCAAGGCGGCGGTGAAGGCCAAGATGACCGCCGAACTCTTCAGGTTTGTCTCCTGCACAGGACTATCCTGCCCCGCCATGACTGATCAGACCACTTGGCTCACTCCCGGGGCACAGAAAAAGCTGCAGGAGGAGTTTGAAACTCTCACGACCGAAGGCCGCGTTGAAATCGAAGAGCGCATTGCCGAAGCCCGCTCACACGGCGACATACGCGAAAACGCCGACTACGACGCGGCCAAGAACGAACAAGGGATGATGGAAGCTCGGATCCGGCAGCTGAAGCACATCCTCGAAACCGCTGAGGTCCGCGAGGCCGAGGACACCGGCGTTGTACAGATCGGTACAATCGTGACGGTCGTGGACTCAGACGGTGACCCAACGGAGTATTTCGTTGCTCCAACCGAGAACAGGATCCCCGGTTTCCTGCTCGCCTCCCCATCCGGCCCGCTCGGCAGCGCCCTACTTGGAGCTGCCATTGGCGATGAGGTCAGCTACGAGGCACCGGGCGGCACGTTCACAATGCGCATCGAGGCAGTGCGACCGTTCGAAGGTTGAGCTGAAGGCAGAGCCTGCGGCTCTGCCCGTACCACGTATCACGAATCGCAGTGGGCCCCCCTACCCGTTGCTGTCGCAACGGGTCCCTTCCCCCCAACGCTCGCGACGCTCGCTGAGGGGGACCAATGGCTAATGGCTAATGGCTTATGGCTTCCGCGTTAGCCTGCACCTGTCCGGAACCCGCCCTCGAGGCCCGTCATGAAACTTCGACTGCAGAGCCCGCGCCAACTTGCCACCCGGCTGCGATTGCTGGCGCGCCGTAGTCCTGAAGAAGTCGAGGAGTATCTCGATACCCATCACGAGGAATG
This sequence comes from Acidimicrobiia bacterium, assembly GCA_030598025.1. Taxonomy (GTDB): domain Bacteria; phylum Actinomycetota; class Acidimicrobiia; order Spongiisociales; family JAHEDJ01; genus JAHEDJ01. The sequence continues at coordinate 5,723 of JAUVQS010000017.1, forward strand.
GGAAGCGCTGGCCGAGGCGGACCCCCACGACGCGGCGGACATCCTCGAAGAACTCGGCGAAGAAGCAGCCACCGACCTCATCGCCGACCTCGATCCAGATGACGCAGCCGACGTCCTCGAAGAAATGCAGGACGACCTCGCTGCCGACATCCTCGAAGAGTTGAACCCGGAAGACGCGGCCGACCTCCTCGAGGAGATGCCGGCCGATGAAGCGGTCGACATCATTCACCGGCTAGAACCGGAGCCACGCAGGCAGCTGATAGAGAAGCTCGAGCCGTACTTCACCGACGAGGTACGTCAACTCCTCCACTATCCAGAAGACACCGTCGGCGGTCATATGACGTCATCGTTCGCTTCCCTCCCGGTAGGCATGACCGCCGGAGAAGCGATAGAGCGCATCAGACAGATGAACGAGGAACTCGAGGACTTGTCCTACGTCTACATCGTTGACGACGATCGCAGGCTCCTAGGAGTCTTGTCATTCCGAGAGTTGGTGTTCAAGCGGGCGGGAGCGGGCCTCGGCGATGTCATGATCCCCGATCCTGTTGCGGTCACTCCTCTCACGGACCGGGAGGAAGCCACCGAACTCGCACAGCGCTACCACCTCTACAGCCTCCCCGTTATCGATGACCGAGGGTACCTGCTGGGCCGACTCCCGAACGAAGAGATCATGGAGGCCATCCAACTGGAGGCCTCAGAGGACTTCGCACTGGCCACCGGTGCCGGCGCGCATGAGACCGTTTTCACTCCCGTGCTCGGATCGGTCCGGATGCGCCTCCCATGGCTGAGCCTCAACCTCGCTCTGGCACTCATCGTGACCTACGTCATCGAACGTCAAACCGGGATCATCGAAGATGAGCCCATCCTGGCTGCGCTCATGCCGGTCGTCGCCCTTCTGGGTGGCAACAGCGGGTTTCAGAGCCTGGCTGTGGTCATAAGGGCGCTCGCCACAGACGACGTGCCGGGTACTCAGGTCTTTCCGGTCCTCGGCCGGCAGTTGGCGATCGGAGCCATGAACGGGGCCATCCTGGCGGTGCTCGCCGGCGGGTTGGCCATGTTCTTGATCAATGCCGACATTTTCAGCTCGAGTTCGCCCGCTTTCACCGTCGGATTGGCAGTGAGCATCGCGGCACTCGGAAACGTGTCCATCGCCGGATTCGCCGGCTCCGGGATACCGCTGCTTCTGAGGAAGCTGGGAGCCGACCCCGCCCAGGCATCGAGCATCTTCCTGACCTTGATCACAGACATCGTGGGATTCGGCGGATTCCTGGCAATCGCGGCGATGTTGCTTGGTTAGGGGGCCACGCCTCCGGCGTGACCCCTGTACAACGTATTCCGTACAACGTATTCCGTACGTGGCACCCCTCTCAAACGTCCTCCACCAGCGGTAGCTGGGGTGAGAGCACGTTCAGAGAAAGGGGACCGCCGGTGCCTGGTACGTGATACGTGGTACGTGGTACGTGATACGCAATACGTGATACGCAGTAGGTCTTCTACCCCGTCTTGCCGGGGAACTCCAACACCTCGGCGGTGGTGCCCATCTGGCGGTCGACCTCGATCATCGCTCTCACAACGTCGGCATCGAACCGGTTGCCGGCGTGGGCCCGCAGCTCGGCCAGGGCCTCCTCCGATGTCATCGGAGGCCGATGAGGACGCTCGGAAACCATCGCATCAAAGGCATCCGCCACCAGGACAACCCTGGCGAAAAGCGGAATGTCGCTTCCGGACAATCCACGGGGGTATCCCTCGCCGTCCAGTTGCTCGTGATGACACAACACTGCATCGGCGACGTCCTCGTGGACCGCGTCGGTGATGAGTTGGAACCCGTTGGTGGCGTGTGAGCGGATGACAACCCAGTCGTCCTCGGTGAGCGGGTCCGTCTTGAGCAACACGTCATCGGGGACGGCGAGCATCCCGACGTCGTGCAACAACCCGGTCAATCGAAGTCGCTCGAGTTCGAACACCTTCATCTCAAGCACGGTCCCGATCTGTGTGGACAGTTCTCCGACCCGGACGGAGTGATCGGCCAGCCATGGGGCCCGCATGCGCAGCGCCGCCAGCAACGTTCCGACCACCGGGGTCATCGACGCGAGTGCGCGTCCGACACCTGCGAATGCAGGTGCTCCACCAGCGATCTTCGTGCAGTTCTTGCCGGCCCGCTTCGCCGAGTACAGCGCCCGGTCGGCCGCCTCGACCATGTCCTTGGATGATTGGGCATCATGAGGAAACATCGATACACCCAGGCTGATCGTCACCTGACCGACGCCGGGCATCGGCTGTTCGGCAACGGCCAGCCGGATTCGCTCGGCAGCCTGAATCGCCCCGTCGACGTCCGTCTCAGGCATGATGATCCCGAACTCTTCGCCACCGACCCGGCAGGCGATGTCGACCTCTCGAATCTGCCGGCGGAAAGCCTCACCCATCCCCCGCAAAACCGCATCACCTGTGCTGTGACCGTAATTGTCGTTGATCGCCTTGAAGTCGTCGATGTCGGCCATCACCACCGCAATCGGGCGGTCGTACCTGCGTGCGCGTTCCAGCTCTTCACCGAGCCGATCAAAGAAGTAGCCGTGGTTCTTGAGGCCGGTGAGCCAATCGGTAACCGAAAGGGCCTGCAGTTGGGTGACCGACTGTTCGAGTTCCTCATTGCGCTCGCGTTCACGCTCATAAAGGCGACTGATCTCCTCGAGCACCGGCCGGCTCGCTTCAGCCGACAGCAGCCCGGATCCGCTGGCAACCGCTCGGATGGCGCCGATCAAGTCGGCGGGTTTCCCTTTGACGACATAGGCGGCCGTACCGGTCGACACCATCTCGCCGAGGCGAGTGACATCGCTGAACGAGGCAATCGCGACGATTTCGAGCCGATGAGGCGACAGATCCCGGAGCCGGCGCGCGGCAGTCACCGCTCCCATGCCGGGAAGCGAAACGTCGATCACGGCCACCGTCGGGGAAAGGACGCGAGCGCGTTGCAGCGCCTCCTCTCCTGTGGAGGCTTCAACGACGACATCCAACCCGGCCCCGACCAGCACACTTGCAGTGGCCGCACGGGCGGTTGTGTCACCGTCGACGAGCATCACTCGAGTTTCCAGAGCAGTTCTCCGTGTCGATAGCTTCAGGTTATCTATCGGCGCGAATGCGGCCTTCGTTTAGGACTCATTGGGAAGAGAGGGTCAGTGCAGCGTTCGAGACATGGCTTTGAAAGGCAACCGGCGATCAACACTTGCCCTATGAGCCGATTTCGTATCCCGGCACATCCTCAAAGGGACCCTGGAACGACACCGATGTTCCATCGACGAGGCGCAGCAGGTAGTGCGCCTCCAGGTCGGCCTTCTGCTCGTCTGACAAGTCGGCCGGGTCGGCCAACACGAGGTCCAGAACCGACACATCATCTATGACATGTGCCTCGGCAACCGGCCCGAATGTGTCAACGACATCGAGGATGACTTGTTCGAGATCGTGATCGGTGATGCCGTCGTCGACGTCTTCGAGGACCACCACCAGCAGGTCCCCATTATCGCCGGGACTCCGATGCGCTATATCGTACGCCGGCAACATGGGCCCTTCGACTGTGGTGGTCGTTGAGCCTTCTGCTTCGGTCGATTCGGACGTGTCGTCATCGTCCGCGCCGGACCCGTCGCCGCCGATGGCGAGGGTCGTCGCGGTTGCCGATCCATCTTCAGGAAGCGTCGTTGTCTCTTCATCATCACCACTGCACGCCGTTAAGGCCAGCAGTCCGATGAGGACAGAAATCAGAATTCGCATGCGCATCACCCTCAAACGTACACGACGGGGGCCGAGTTCCCCGTCAATCAGTCGGCTCCGATTGAAAGCAACCATCGCTCCGCGGATCCGCCGCCATCAAATCGAATGCGTTGCGGCGTACACGCGCTGCCTGAAAGCACCCTGCAATCGCTCGACGACGGGCCCTTTCTCGAACCGCCGGCTCCCAACTCGAGTAACCGGCATCACCTCGTTGACCGTCGACAGGATGAAGAACTCCTGGGCGTTGTCGAGCCTCGAAACCGGATGCCGACCCTCCCGAACCTCGATGTCGAGATCGGTCGCAACTTCCAGAGCCACGGTACGAGTTATCGAACCGAGAATCCCGAGATCGAGCGACGGGGTCTCGACCACTCCCTCGACCACCCATCCAATCGAGTTCGTCGGACCCTCGAGCATGATGCCTTCCCGGCTCAAGAGCACGGCACTGTCGAACCCGGCTGCCTTTGCCATCCTCAGCGAGGCCATGTTCGGCCCATATGAGAGGCCCTTGACGCCCGCCAGCGGCCACGGGAAACCGCCCGGGTGCCACGGTGCAGACACCTCTGCCAGCGAAAGCGCCTCCGGGAGATCCGGAAGCTCTTCCCAGAAGACGATCATCTTCGGTGGGGCGTCTACGTGGGCGTCGGTTCCCCCACGAGTGGCGATCACACGGACTACGCATTCGCCACCGTCGGCGGCCGCCTTCGAGATCCACTCCGCCAGAACGCTCCGTTCGGGCAGGGACCCCTCCATTCCAAGGACGGTGGCACTGTTCCACAACCGATCGAGATGGGCGTCGACCGCGAAAACGACGCCGTCATACGACCGCAAAGCCTCGAAACATCCATCGCCTCGCACTACTCCCCAGTCGAAAACTGAAACGGACGCTGTGGTGGGGTCGGCCTCCCGGCCGTCGATCAGGACTCGCATGAGGAAAGGCTAGCGACCGGCCATTCGCACTCCGCACTCTGCAGTTGATCGCTCGACAAGGGCGAGTATCACCGTTCCTGATAGCCGTTGGTGATCGGGAGCCGGCGGTCTTTCCCGAAAGCCTTCGTAGTGATCTTGACTCCGGGAGCCGCCTGCCGTCGTTTGTACTCATTCCGGTCGACCAGGCGAGCGATCCGCTCCACGACCTCTTCCGGGAATCCCCTGGCGACGATGCTCGCCACCGACAAATCCTCCTCTACGTATCCCTGCAGAATCCCATCGAGAATGTCGTAATCGGGCAAGCTATCGCTGTCGAGTTGATCCGGCCGTAACTCGGCGGAGGGTGGCTTCTCGATGATCGACTGCGGTATCACCTCACGTTCGACGTTCCGCCACTCCGACAACCTGTACACAAGGGTCTTGAGAACGTCCTTCAAGACCGCATACCCGCCCGCCATATCTCCGTAGAGCGTGGCGTACCCGACCGCCATCTCGGATTTGTTGCCGGTCGCCACGACCATCCCGCCGAACTTGTTCGACGCCGCCATCAGAATGGCCCCCCGAATACGCGCCTGTAGATTCTCCTCTGCAACGCCGAACGGTTCGCCGGCGAATATCGGCTCGAGCGTGGCGAGGTACGACTCAAATACCCCATCCATCGGAACTACGTCGAAGCGAATACCCAGCCGCTCAGCGAGATCCCTGGCATCGTCGACCGAACCCTTCGAGCTGAAACGCGACGGCATCGAAAAGCCCCACACATGTTCCGGTCCCAGGGCATCAGCCGCAATGGCCGCGGTGAGCGCAGAATCGATGCCGCCCGAGAGGCCGATCACGACGTGTTCGAATCCGTTCTTACGCACGTAGTCCCGCAGCCCGACCACCAGCGCCTGATAGACCTCAGCTTCCGGTGGTTGAAGAAGCGGAATCGAGTGGACGGTATCGAGCGCCGGTCGGTCGGCGCCTTCAGATGAGATCGAATCAACAACACGATCGGAGCGCCGATCGGAAACGGGTACGTCGAGGACGAATCTATGTTCGGCGAACTGCGGGGCTCGGTAGAGGAGGCTCCCATCGGCCGCGAACACCACACTGGCGCCATCGAATACGAGTTCGTCCTGCCCGCCAACCTGATTGACATACACGAGCGGGGTTGCGGCAGCGATGGCCCGTCGTTGAAGCATCGCCTCCCGCTCTGTTGCCTTGCCGTGGTGAAAAGGTGAGGCATTGATGTTCAACAGAATCTGAGCGCCGCTCGCCGCCTGCTTCGAAGGAGGGCCATCTTCGACCCAGATGTCTTCACAAATCGAAACTCCCGTGGCGATACCGTCCACCCCCCACAGGGCGGCATCATCGCCACCACGGATGAAGTAGCGGGTTTCATCGAATACCCCGTAATCGGGAAGGAGGACCTTGTGATAGACACCTCGCACAGCGCCGGCGTGGAGAAGCGCTGCCCCATTGGCCAGGGTTCGCCCCATTGCGTCGCCGGAGGGCCGACGGCCGGCGCTGGTCCGGTCAACGAACCCCACTACCGTCACCGTGCTCCCGGCGGCGGCTGCCATACGGTGCAGTACTTCAAGGTTGGCGTCGATGAATCCTTCACGCAGCAGCAGGTCCTCCGGGGGGTAGCCGGTGACGGCCAATTCGGGTAGAACCAAGACATCGGCGCCCTGTTCCTCCGCCCACGACATGGTCGTGAGGAGCTTCTGTTCGTTCCCGATCAGGTCACCGACGACCAAATCAAGTTGCGCTCCGGCCACGCGAAGGTTTTGCATAGGCGTAGCTTAGGAAAGCGCCAAAGGTCTAAGGGTGAGAATGAGCGGCAAATCACCATCTCGATACGGCATCTGGCCTGAGCTGGCGCCCCGCCTCAGGAAGGCCGGGTGGCTGGCCGACGGCGAGATCATCGATGTCGCCATCCCATTGCTTCGTGCCGTCCGCTCCGGACCCGATCCCGAGGGAGCGCTCGAACGCATCGCCTCGACTCTGGAGCAGGATCCCGGCGTTGCCGCCCGTACGCTCTCCGACCCGCAGTTCGGCCTGGCGCTCGTGGCGATTGCCGGCGCCAGTCGTGCTTTTGGCCAGAAGGTCGCCGCTGAACCCGGACTGCTCCCGGGACCCGACGACGCCGCTCCGCCGCCGCCAGATCTGGGGGCGACATATGTCGATGATCAGAGCATCGTTCGACGCTTCGTACGCTCCTCAATGCTTCACATCGCCGTTCGTGATCTCATGGCGTTCGACGATCTCACTGCCGTAGGGCACGCGCTGGCGACTCTGGCGGATCAGGCTGCCGCCCTGGCCCTCGAATCCGCCCAAAGGGAAGTCCGCCTGATGCCGAGATTTGCCGGTCTCCCTGACATGCCGATCGCGGTGATCGCAATGGGCAAATGGGGCGGCATGGAACTCAACTACTCATCCGACATAGATGTGCTCTTTGTTCACGGCCACCCGGCAACTGTCGATGGATCCCTGGCTACCGACTACGCCAGAAGAGTCTCCACGAGCTTCATGGCTGCCCTATCTCAGGTCACAGCCGACGGGTCTGCCTACCGTGTCGATGCCGAGCTGCGACCAGAGGGTAGGAGCGGGCCACTCACCAGGACCGTTGAGTCGTATCGGAGCTACTACGAACGCTGGGCGAGCACCTGGGAGTTCCAGGCGCTCATCAAGGCCCGCCCCGCCGCCGGGAATGTGGCGCTCGGAGACGCCTTCATGTCGGCGGTCGAGCCATTCGTGTACCCGGAGACCCTCGAATCATCGGCGGTGCGCGAAGTACGCGAGATGAAAGGACGCATCGAAGGCCGCGCCGTAGAACTGGGCGTCGACGAAACAGAGATCAAGCGGGGTGTCGGTGGCATCCGCGACGTCGAATTCGCAGTGCAGCTCCTGCAACTAGTGCACGGTCGATTCGATCCGCACCTCCGCTCGGCCAACACCCTGGAGACTCTGCGGACGCTCGCCGATGAAGGATATGTCGGGAGATCGGACGCCGAGGATATGGCCATCGCCTACGTGTGGTTGCGAACACTCGAGCATCGAATTCAACTCGTCGACCTGCGGCAGACCCATACGCTTCCCGATCCTTCCTCGGAGCGCGAGCGCCTGGCGAAAGCAATGGGCTACCGGGATGGGGCCTCAGCGACCGCCCTTGATCTATTTGAGGCGGACCTCGTCACCCACCGGAGCGTGGTTCGAACGATCCACGAGCGGTTGTTCTACCGACCGCTGCTCGAATCATTCGCTGCCTCGCCGAAGGTCGCCCTCACTCCCAAAGGAGCCGCGCGCCAACTCATCGCCCTCGGGTTCCGTGATGTGGACGGTGCGCGCCGGGCCGTCGGCGATCTCACGACGGGTTTGTCCCGCCGATCGAAACTCATGCAGCAGACTCTGCCTCTGCTGCTCGAATGGTTGTCCCGGACGCCGGATCCAGATTTGGGTCTCGAGCAGCTGCGCCTGCTGGTCACAACAACAGAAGACAACACACCCCTGGTGGCGGTGCTGCGTGATGACCCGGTCGCCGCTGAGCGGTTGTGCCAACTGCTCGGCTCCAGTCGCGTCGCCGGCCGACTCATCGATCGCATCCCCCGGTTCCTCCCCGAACTCGGTGACGACGTCCGGCTCGGCCGCCCGATCGACGCGTATGGCGTGATCGCCGATGCAATCGACTACGTGATGCTGCGTCCGACCTATCCACGGCGTTTGAACGCTTTGCGGAGATTCGTGCGCGGTTCTCTGCTGCGCATCCTCGCCCGCGATCTCCTTGATCTCGCCGAGGAACGCTCGATTGCCCGCGAACTAGCCGATCTGGCCGACGGGGCCGTGGCCGCTGCACTGCGAATCGCCAGAGATGAAATGGGCGGAGAGTCGATGAGTCGCCTTCCGTTCGCAGTCATCGCCATGGGCAAGTGGGGCGGCCGGGAGTTGGGCTACCCATCCGATCTGGATGTCCTCTTCGTCTACGACGTTCCCCATGGCATGGATGGCCAGGTCGCTCGCAAAGCCGCCGATGAGCTGGCCCGCTCGTTCACCGCCGCACTCGGGAAGGTCACTCAGGAGGGCGTCGCCTACAGGGTGGACGCCGGTCTCAGGCCTGAGGGCAAGGATGGTCCACTCGCTCGCACTCTCGACGGATACCGGCAGTATTACGAGCGGTGGGCAGCGATCTGGGAACACCAGGCCCTCATCAGAGCAAGGTGGGCGGGCGGCGACCGCAATCTGGGTGAGGCATTCATCGACACCGTCAACGGTTTCTCTTTCCCGCATCCAATGAGGCCCGACGCGATCAGAGCGATTCGGACGATGAAGGCCCGTATCGAAACGGAGCGCATACCCCCGGGAGAGGATCCCGATTTCCACTTCAAGCTGGGACGAGGCGGTCTCGTCGATGTTGAGTTCCTGGTCCAACTGCTTCAGATGCGCAATGGGGCGGGTACCCCGCCGCTGCGTGCTCCGGCAACTCTGGAGGCGATCGCAGTAGCCTTCGAATCCGGGCTTCTGACGGAGGAAGAAACCGAACATCTTGTTCAGGCCTATACATTCTGCATGAGACTGCGCAACCGTCTCTACCTCCAAACGGGTCGAGACATCGGCTCTCTTCCGACCGACCCCGCAGAACTCGCCAGACTCGCCCTGTTGCTCGGGTACCCGGGCGGCTCAATCAGCAACCTCAGGGAGGATTACCGCAGGGCAACGCGACGCGCCCGTCGGGTCTTCGAGCAACGGTTCTATGAGGACTGACCTCCGACGGCGCAGGTGCCACTCAGAGCCGATACCATTGGGCACGGATTCCCGTCGATCTCACTCCGCATCGACGCGGTCAGGAAGGCAAGCATGAACACCGACGTGAAGAAGCTCCAGAAGATCGCTCGCGAGGTCGCGCCGACTGCGATCGCTCTTCGAAGGACGATCCATGCCAACCCTGAAATCGGCAATGAGGAGCACGATACGACCGCCCTCGTCGACGCGACTCTGCGGGACATCGGTATACGGCCGAAGGTCCGACTCGGCCATACAGGATTGACGGCAGACCTGGGGACGGAGGGAACACTGGTCGGGTTCCGGGCGGATCTCGATGGACTCCCAATCACCGAGGCCACCGACCTTCCCTTTGCCTCAACCAATCCGGGAATGATGCATGCTTGCGGACACGACGGGCATACTGCCATCGCCCTTGGCATCGCCCTGGTTCTCTCGCAATACGGGCCGCTGCCCGGAAGAGCCCGTTTCATCTTCCAGCCGGCAGAAGAGACTTTCCCCGGCGGGGCATTCGACATGGTCCGCGAAGGTGTTGTGGACGGTGTATCTGCCCTCATCGCCTTCCACATGGATCCATCGCTGCCGGCAGGAAAAGTCGGACTGAAGATCGGACCCATCACAAGCTCATCGGATCGATTCGAGATAACCATCAACGGCCCGGGCGGTCACACCGCCCGCTCCCATGACACGGTCGACGCCGTCTATGCAGCCGGCCGGGTGGTTACCGAACTACCCACTCTCCTCAATCGGACGCTCGATGCCCGTACACCTATGTCGCTCGTTTTCGGGACGATCCACGGTGGAAAGGCGGACAACGTCATCCCGACCCGCGTGACTATGACCGGCACGGTCCGGATCCTCGATCGGAACACGTGGGACTTGTTGCCGGATCGTGTCCAAACACTGGTCAAGGAGATCATCGCCCCAGTGGGAGCAACAGCGGACGTGCATTATCAGCGCGGCATACCGCCGGTGATCAACGACGCCGGTGTTCTCTCGGAGGTCGAGTTCGCCATCCACGAAGTGCTCGGCACGCAGGCCGTCGCCGAAACATATGCAAGTCTCGGAGCTGAGGATTTCGCCCGGTTCCTTGATCTAGTTCCCGGAGCCCTGATGCGCCTCGGTTCTGGTCTCCCGGATCGAACGGTCGACCTGCACTCGGCGTCCTTCGACATCGACGAGGACGCCATCGAATACGGCATTCTGGTCGGTTCCGCCAGTCTGATCCGCCTGATGCAGTGCGAGTGGTGAGCAGACGCGATTCGCGAATTGCGAACTGCGAACTGCGAATCGCGTCTTCCTA
>JAUVQS010000030.1 GCA_030598025.1 Acidimicrobiia bacterium
GAAAATCGGCGTAGAAGCCCGGTAAGTGGGGACGATCAGGTATGGTTGTTCGGCTACGGGTCGCTGATCTACCTGGTTGATTTCCCCTACCTTGAGAACAGGGCCGCGATCGACGCAGCGTTCTGGATGGTAGAACGAGTGACCTTGGCAGGATCAATGATCCCGGCCGTCATCAGGTCCTCATACTGGCCCTTGGCGGCGTTGAAACCGTTGGGACCCTCCGCACCACGAACGTGCTCGACTACAACGCCACCTTCGAACCCGGCGTTGACTGCGATCTGACGAAGCGGCTCTTCGAGCGACCGACGCACGATTACGCGGCCGGTCTTTTCGTCATCGTTGCCGCCGCGAATCTTGTCGACAGCCTCTTGCGCACGAAGCAGCGGGACGCCGCCTCCAGGCACGATGCCTTCTTCGACAGCCGCCCGAGTGGCCGAAACGGCATCCTCGATGCGGTGCTTCTTCTCTTTGAGCTCAACCTCAGTTGCAGCGCCGACCTTGATCACCACGACACCACCGGACAGCTTGGCAAGACGCTCCTGGAGCTTCTCGCTGTCCCAGTCGGAATCGGTGTTGTCGATCTCGCGCTCAATTTGGCGGATACGAGCCTGCACGTCGGTTTCGGAGCCCGCACCATCGATGATGGTCGTGTCGTCCTTCGTGGCGATAATTCGACGCGCATGGCCGAGCATGTCAACGGTGACGCTTTCGAGCTTCAGGCCAACCTCTTCCGAGATCACGGTGCCACCGGTGAGGATGGCGATGTCCTGCAGCATGGCCTTGCGGCGCTCGCCAAATCCAGGGGCCTTCATGGCTACTGATGAGAACGTGCCGCGGATCCTGTTCACGATCAACGTCGCAAGTGCTTCACCCTCGAGATCCTCAGCAATAACGACGAGCGGCTTGCCCGTTTGCATGACCTTCTCGAGCACCGGAAGCAGATCGTTGACCGATCCGATCTTCTGGTTGGCAATCAGGATGTAGGGATCTTCGATAACGGCTTCCTGGCGGTCCGGATCCGTAACGAAGTACGGGGAGAGATAGCCCTTATCGAACTGCATGCCTTCGGTGAACTCGAGTTCGATACCGAAAGTCTGGCCCTCTTCGACGGTGATAACGCCGTCTTTTCCGACCTTGTCCATCGCCTCGGCGATCTTCTTGCCGATCGTCTGGTCGGCTGCCGAAATGGCAGCTACCGCGGCAACCTCGTCGCTGGTTTCAATGGTCCGGGAGAAGTCACCGATAAACTCGACGACCTTGTCGACAGCCTGTTCGATGCCGCGCTTGAGATCCATCGGGTTGGCACCGGCTGCGACATTGCGAAGGCCTTCACGGACCATCGCCTGTGCCAGCACTGTTGCCGTGGTGGTGCCGTCACCTGCGACGTCATTCGTCTTGGTGGCGACTTCTTTGGCGAGCTGAGCACCCATGTTCTCCCATGCATCGTCCAGCTCTATTTCTTTGGCGATCGTGACACCGTCGTTGGTGATCGTGGGTGATCCCCACTTCTTCTCCAACACGACGTTGCGGCCCTTGGGGCCCAGCGTCACCTTCACCACATCGGCGAGCTTGTTGACGCCCGACTCGAGACCCCTGCGGGCCTCCTCATCGAACCGTAGTTCTTTTGCAGCCATTCAGAATCCTCCGTTATTTCAGCCGACGATGGCGAGGAGATCACGCGACGACAGGATCAGGTATTCCTGCCCTTCGACCTTGACCTCAGTGCCACCAAACTTCGAATACACAACGACATCGCCGATGCTCACATCCATGGGCATACGGTCGCCGTCTTCATTCAACGCGCCGGGCCCAACTGCCAGCACCTCGCCGAATTGCGGCTTTTCTTTGGCGGTGTCTGGAATCACCAGGCCGGAGGGAGTCCGAGCCTCGTCTTCCTCCTGAGCCTTGACGACCACACGGTCACCGAGAGGCTGAAGCTTCATGCCGAATCCTCCTATAAGATTGCGGGATTAGCACTCTCCGAACGAGAGTGCCAGCAACGTTAGCACTCGCCCGACGCGAGTGCTAGTCCGTCGTTCTGACTGGAATTCGCATGTCTTCGGTCAGTTAGGCTCCACCACGCACAACTGCCGACCATCTGCGTATCGCCGGAAAGGAGGTACCGAGTGACCTCGCGCCGGCGAATATTGGATGCGGAACAGACCCACATTGCCCACAACTACGCGCCGCTTCCGGTTGTACTGGTTCGTGGTGAGGGAAGCTGGGTCTACGACGTGGGAGGCAACGCTTACCTCGACTTTCTGGCCGGTTACTCGGCGTTGAATTTCGGTCACCAGAACCCCCGCCTTATCGCCGCGGCCCGGCGCCAGCTCGAGACGCTGACCCTGACCAGCCGGGCTTTTCGCAGCGATCGACTCGCTCCTTTCGCGGAGGCTCTCACTGCTCTGTGCGACAAGGAGTCCGTACTCCCGATGAACACGGGAGCGGAAGCGGTCGAGACCGCCATCAAGATCGCCCGCAAGTGGGGCTATATGCGCAAAAGGGTCAAACCGGATCACGCCAAGATCATCGTCAGCGACGGCAACTTCCACGGCGGACCACCACAATCGTGAGCTTCTCGTCCGACACGGCCGCCCGGTCCGACTTCGGCCCCTATGCGCCAGGTTTTACCTCGATTCCGTTCGGTGACGCCTCTGCTCTCGAGGCTGAAATCGACGATGACACCGTGGCGTTTCTGCTCGAACCGATCCAGGGGGAAGCGGGGGTGATCCTCCCGCCGGATGGATGGCTTCGAGAAGTTCGACGAATCTGCACGAGACACAACGTGCTCATGGTCGCCGACGAAATCCAGTCCGGGCTCGGTCGCACCGGTACAACATTCGCCTGTGACCTCGAGGACGTCGAGCCCGACATCTACGTGCTCGGCAAGGCTCTCGGTGGCGGAATCCTCCCCGTGTCCGCAGTCGTAGCCAACTGGGACATCATGGGCGTCCTCTCCCCCGGCGAACACGGGAGCACGTTCGGAGGCAACCCGCTGGCCGCCGCAGTCGGACTTGAAGTTGTCACCATCCTCAAAGAGGGCGCGATACAGTCGAGAGCTGCACAACTCGGCCGGATCTTCTCCCAGGGTCTCGCCTCCATCGCCGCCGACTCACGGACAATCGATGACATCCGCACCTGCGGCCTCTGGGCCGGTGTCGACATCGCCGCCGACGGCCCGACGGGCAAGGAGATCGCCAAGCGCCTTGCCGCCGAAGGTGTTCTAGCCAAGGAAACGCACGGACAAACCATCCGATTCTCTCCGCCACTCACGATCAGCGAGAGCGACCTGGCGAAGGGTCTCGAGGGAATCGCGAAGGCGGTAGCGAGCGGCTTCTAGCCGCCGGTCGCCGGCAATCAGGTTCGGTGCTTCTTTGGGCCGGGAAAGAAGGCATTCGTCGTGCGAACGTAGTCGTCGTAGCCGGTCCTCGTCCTGGTGAGTTTTCGCTCGAGCAGCGTCACTCCGGACACCCGCATCAGCATCACCGTCATGACGATCGGACCGAAGATGCTCCACCAGCCTCCGGCATCGGCAGCAATCAGGAATAGCCCCCACCAAACCATGAAGTCACCGAAATAGTTCGGATGGCGGGTTGTGCCCCACAAACCGGAATCGAGCACCTTGCCCTGGTTGTCCGGGTTTCGTTTGAACAGCGAGAGTTGCCAGTCGCCGACCGCCTCGAAGAAGAGCCCCACGGCCCAGGTTGCGATTCCGACAAAGGCCAGGATGCCGAGGTCCCGATGCCCGTCGATTCCCGCCAGCAACGGTGCGGATACGATCCAGGCCAGGACCGCCTGGCCCCAGAACACGCTGAGGAGACTCCGGTAGGGCCAGGTCGGACCTCCCCGTTCCCGCATCCGGGCGTAGCGGTAGTCCTCAGGCTCTCCCCAATTCCTCCACGTCAAGTAGCCAGACAGTCGCAAACCCCACACCGTGATCAGCGTCAGCGTCAGCGTCGTTCGCACGCCGGACGGAGCATCCGTGACCGTCGCATACACAACGGCAGCGAGGATGAACGTAAGGCTCCAGAACAGGTCGATGATGCCGGCATCTCGACGCATGAGGCTGAGAACCCATACGATGAGGGTGACGGCACCGAGGGCAGCGAGGCCCAGAAGATAGGTGGATAGGTCGAACATGAGAGCCCTTAACCGTTAGCCGTCAGCGTCAAGCGCCCAGGCGCAGGTTTGTGTCCACCTGACTGTCCCAGGCGGAGTAGACCCCCTGTGCCAGCCAATGCGCACCGGCCACACCAATCATCGCCGCATTGTCGGTACACAGAACGCGACCGGGCAGGTACAGGTCAACGCCTCGTTGTTCGGCCTCTTCCTCCAGACGCTGCCGCAAACGCCGATTGGCGAGGACGCCACCACCGGCTCCGACCGTGCGCACGCCGGTGTCTTCTACAGCGTTGAAGGTCTTCTGCACGAGAACATCGACAATGGCCTCCTGAAAAGAAGCCGCCACATCCTCAATAGGTGGCAACGAACCAGCCGATTTGGCCTTCTCGATGAAAGTGACGGCAGCCGTCTTGAGGCCGGAAAACGAAACGTCGTAGCGGCGATCACGCAGGGGACGCGGGAACGCAACGGTCTTCGGGTCGCCGCCGTCGGAGGTCTGATCGATCGCCGGGCCGCCGGGATAACCCAGACCCATGAAGCGAGCAACCTTGTCGAACGCTTCCCCGGCGGCATCATCGATTGTCTGCCCGAGCACCTCGTACTCGCCCCAACCCCGCACGTGCACGACCTGGCTGTGACCGCCCGAGGCCAGCAACACCACTGCCGGCGGAGCGAATGCTTCGAACTCGAGACGGGGAGCCATCAAGTGGCCTTCCATATGGTCGATACCCACAAAAGGCAACTGGCGTGCCCATGCGGTCGCCTTGGCAAATGAGAAGCCGACCAGCAGTGCGCCGACGAGTCCGGGTCCTTGAGTGGCTGCAATGCCGTCGAGATCGTCCGGGTGGATGCCGGCGTCGACCAGAGCACGATGGGTGAGGGAACGGATCGATTCTACATGGGCTCTTGCCGCGATCTCGGGCACCACTCCGCCGAAGCGGGCGTGCATATCGACCTGGGAAGACAGAACGTTCGACAGCACCGTAGAACCGCGGACCACCGCCACCGCCGTCTCATCACAACTGGTTTCGAACGCCAGGACCGTCGGTTCGATCGTCACAGTTCCTCCCGGATTGCCTGCAATCGGTCCCGATAATCGGGTTCGTTGATTCCACTTGCCCACATGATGAGGGCGTCCTCGTTGAGGTAGTAGTCCTTCCGGACGCCGACGGGAACAAAGCCGAATTTTCGGTAGAGCGCTTGGGCGGCATCGTTGGACATCCGCACCTCGAGAGTCAGATGCTCCGCATCGGAGGCCAGTGCCGCATCGGCGAGACGCATCATCAACTGGGTAGCGATTCCGCCTCCCCGCACCTCGGGAGATATAGAAACGGTCGTGATATGCGCATCCTCGAACACGATCATCATGCCCCCGTATCCGACCACTTCCTCACCGTCCAGCGCTAGAAGGTAGATGCGGCTCGGTTGCGAGAGTTCGTCCAGGAAGACTCCCTCCAACCACGGCTCCGGATACACCCGCCGCTCCAAATCGGAGACGAGGGGAACGTCGGCAGGCGTCATCGCCCGGATCTCCATCACACCGACTCCGTGCTGTCCCACGGACCCTCCCTACGGAATTGCTTCCATGAGATTGAGACGTCGGGTTCTCTGAGATAGAGCGGACGTACATCCTCAGGCGACGGGAATTCGCCCTTTTCAAGGGGTCCGGCCACCAGATCGAGCAAGGCCGCCGCGTCCGGATAACGCGGCCGACCGGGCTTGACCCGATGAAGACCGAGGAACGTCGCTTCGGGCAGAGCCTCAACATCGCCGACGACGAGCACCTCATCGGGATCTGATTCGAGCATCGCCCGCAGATGATCAGGCAACATCACCTGCGGCGGACCGTCTTTGACAACTCCCCCGGGGACCGGCAGGTAGGAGGCGACCGCCACCTCGCCACGGCGTACATCAATGATCGCGTAGATATGGCGGTGCCCGGTAGTGGCTCGCAACGCCACCGCGTCGAGCGACATGACCGGAACGATGGGAACGCCGAGCGCGGCCGCCATCCCCTGTGCCGTTGAGAGACCGACGCGAATCCCCGTATAGAGACCCGGACCCACGTCGACGACAATCGCGTCGAGATCGCCAGGATTCCATCCTGCCTGGTCGAAGCAGAAGTCAACCGCGGAGACGATGAAAGAACCGTGGCCGCGCCGATCGACTCTCTTG
Organism: Acidimicrobiia bacterium; assembly: GCA_030598025.1. Classification (GTDB taxonomy): domain Bacteria; phylum Actinomycetota; class Acidimicrobiia; order Spongiisociales; family JAHEDJ01; genus JAHEDJ01. The sequence continues at coordinate 6,298 of JAUVQS010000030.1, forward strand.
GCCGATGCAACAGTGGCACGCCCATCTCCCAGCGCTACCGACGATGCAGGTGTCGCCGTATCGATCGCCAGAACCTTCACTCGGACATCTCCTCCAATGGACGATCCGTCCAGTTTCCGTGAGCGTCGAGCCTGATGCTGCGGTCCGAATCGCCGGTTATCTCGATCCGTATCTCGAGATGATCATCGGGCACGCTTGAAGCGACGGCGTCACCCCATTCGACCACCAACACCGAACTGCGGGACTCTTCGTAAACGTCGAGATCGTCGAACTCTCCCAGCGAACCGAGGCGATATACGTCGACGTGCACAAGTGGGATGAAGCCCGAAATGTACTTCTTCATCAAGACGAAACTGGGGCTGGTCACCTGCTCGTCGATGCCGAGGCCGTCGGCGATTCCCCCGACCAGGGCCGTCTTGCCGACGCCCAATGACCCGCACAGCACGACAACATCACCGGCTCGCAGAAGGCCGGACAATCGACGGCCGATGGCGCGGGTGTCCGCGTCGGAACCAGAGTTGAGATCGATTGTCACGCGAAGAACTCCAACTGCGCCGTTTCCTGGAGGCTAGTTGGCTGTGGCGTCGGTTCAGAGTGTTCCGATCGGGGGTCGGCCGGCTCGTCCACTGGTGACTCATCGAGGATTCGGCACGCGAGGGCGAAGTCTTCGCGCATGTCGTTGAGAACCCGTTCTCCACCCCGGAGGGCAGCAGCCGGATGGAATGTCGGTACGACGAAGCGGCCCCACCACGGATAGGCCGTCCCTCGCAGTCGTGTGATGCCGGTGGTCGTCTTGAGGAGAAGCTTCGAGGCAAAATTACCAAGCGTCATGACCACTGCCGGGTCTATCAGCTTGATCTGCTGAGCCAGATAGCCCTTGCACGCCGTGATCTCCTCCTCGCGCGGGTCGCGGTTGCCCGGCGGCCGGCATTTGAGAACGTTGGCGATGTAGACATCGTCGCGGGCGATCCCCACCTCGTCTGCCAAACGGTCGAGAAGCCGACCCGCCGCACCAACGAACGGTTCGCCCTCCAAATCCTCGTTGCGGCCTGGAGCTTCACCGATGAACATCAAGTCGGCGTCGGAACCGCCGGCGCCGAACACGACATTCGTCCTGGTCTCCGCCAGTACACAGGCGGTACAAGAAGCGGCTTCATCCGCCAAGATCTTCAGATCGTCGCTACTCACCCGATGTCCCCCGTCGGATCGCGTCCTCGATCGCTCTCGCCGTCACGACAAATGCAGCCTCCGACACTCGATCGAGATCAGCGGGACGATCGCCACAGGAGATCGCGAAGGCCGCGTCGCCATCATATCGAGTGTGCGCCGGGCGCAAGCAGGCAGCAATCGCATCCTGTGCTCTGATGGCCAATCTCCGCGTCGAGGATCGGTCGAAACCCGCATCGGTGATCACGACCACCAGGGTCGTGTTTTCTCCCATCGAGGCGGCCGGGTTGAAGTCGGGCGCATGGTCGCCTCCGGTGAGGGCGTCACCTTCGAGTGTGAAGACGTCGCCCAGCGCGTTCAGAACGACGAGTGCGGCAACGGTGACACCATCGAGATCGATCGAAGCAGAACCCAATCCACCGGGATGAATACTCTCGAATCCCCTCCACTTGCCGACTGTGGCCCCCGCTCCGGCTCCAATTGGACCGCCGGCTACCGGTTCCCCGGTGGCCGCCCGATAGGCCAGTGCACCCTGATCAGCTCCCGGTCGCGTTGCCGGGTCACCGGCCGCCAGGTCGAAGATGACGGCGGCCGGCACAATGGGAACCGGACCGAGGAGCGTTGGATGTCCGCGACCGTCGGCCGCAAGTTCCTGCATCACGCCGTCGGCTGCCGCCAGACCGAACGCACTTCCACCCGTCAACAACAATGCCTGGATCGTCTCGACTCGCATGCCCGGCTCGAGAAGCGCCGTCTCGCGGGTCCCGGGTGCTGCTCCGCGCACCTCCACTGCCGCGACATTCGGCTCCGGCAACACAACCACGGTGCAGCCGGTTACGCCGGAGGGGTGAGTCCAATGGCCCACCTCGACTCCTTCAACTGCCGTCAGAGTCATGGCCGATACCTCCTCGGCATACGCGGTCCGATCTGGCACACGATCTCATAGTTGATCGTGCCAAGGTGGTCGGCCCACTCCTCGACCGCGACCTCTTCTTCGCCCTGACGTCCGATGAGCACAACCTCGTCTCCGATTTCGATGGTGTCGTTGCCTATGTCGACCACGATGTAGTCCATGGTGATGGTGCCTGCCAGCGGGTACCGCTTCCCGCGGATCAGAACCTCGGCGACGGACGAAAGCGGACGGGGCAGGCCGTCCGCATAGCCAATCGGAACGGAGGCAACCCGACCATCCGCCGGCAGCGGGCGTCGCCTGCCGTAGGAAGGTCGGCTACCGGCGGGGTGATCCCGAATGTGGGCAACCTCTGAGACAACCTTCATCGCCGGTCGCAAACCCAAGTCGGCTCCCACAGAGGACGCAGGTTGCAGACCGTAGGTCCCTATGCCCACTCTGACCATGTCGTACCGCGCCTCCGGAAAGCCGATGGCGCCCGCGGTGTTGGCGGCGTGGGCCATCGGGACATCGATCTTCGCGGATCGCAAAGAGGCCAGGATCTTCTCGAAGCTCTGGATCTGGAGGCGAGTGAACTCGGCATCCTCATCCGCCACGGCGAAATGGGTCCAGATGGCAGCAAGATCCAACCCGGGAGATTCGCTGATGAGGTGAGCAAACTCGATGGCATCGTCGGCAGAAGAACCAAGCCGATGCATCCCCGTATCCACCTTCAGGTGCACAGGGACCGGAGTGGTGGCGACCGCCGCCAGCGCCTCGATCATGGGGCGCGAGTAAACCGTTGGCACGAGATCCCACTGCAAGATCGCCGGTGCAGACCCGACCGGAGGTTCGGAAAGAAGCAGGATCGGAGCATCTATCCCGGCCTCACGCAATCGAGCGGCTTCGGAGAGCAGAGCGACCGCCAGCCAGGTTGCCCCGGCGTTGAGCGCGGCTTCGGCAACCGGCACGTCTCCATGACCGTAGGCATCGGCCTTCACAACTGCACACACTGCTGCCGGCGAGACGAGGTCCCTCATCACGGATATGTTGTACGACACCGCCTCGAGATCGATGTCAACCCAGGTCGGCCTCATCGGACCACCTTCCCTACTTCACGAGCGAGTGCCGTCGCGGTTACGTTCTCCCGCTCAGCTAGTTTCGTGCCGGCGATGCCGTGCCAGTAGGCGGCGCTGCGGGCGGCAACCTCATCGGACATACCAGAAGCAACGAAGGCAGCCACGATGCCGGTCAAGACGTCACCGGTGCCGATGCTGGCAAGTTCAGAGCCGCCGACATTCACAACCCACAAATCGCTTCCGGCGATGAAGGTGGGATTCCCCTTCAGGAGAACGGTCGCTCCCGTCTCTTTGGCCAGGGCGGCCGCTCCCGAGTAGTCGGCGGGTAGCCCCGTCAGCCGTTGGAACTCGCCGGCATGGGGAGTGATGATCGTTGGAGCGCCACGTTCAGTCAGCAGATCGACTCCGTCGAGAGCGTTGATGCCGTCTGCATCCAGCACGAGCGAGCCGGCCCAACGCTCGAGTAGCACACGGACGAATCCTTCAACCCCGGGACCAAGTCCGGGACCGACGGCCAAGACATCGAATCGGGAGGCATGGTCGAGCACCTCGATGGCGTCCTGCGAAGTCGGAACTCCGCCGTTTCCGAAGGCGTGAGTGAGGACCCCGGGAGCCGAAGAGGCGTATGTCTCCTGCGTGTCGGAACGACTGACGATGGCCACGGACCCGGCGCCGGCGCCGAGCGCCGACCAGGCAGCCAGCAGTGCGGCTCCCGTCATACCCGGAGCGCCCCCAACGAAGGCGACCGAACCAACCGACCACTTGTGATCCGTTCGATTTCGCTCCGGAAGAGGAGCATCGAGTCGTTCACATTGAGAGAACTCTGAGTCGCCGTCCGGCAGTCCGATGTCCACCACGTCCACGGCGCCACAAACATCCGGGCCGACGCCCACCAGGTGGCCGACCTTCTTCGTCTGAAATGTCACCGTGCGATCGGCCCGGAAGCAAGAACCTGAAGATGAGCCATCGGTGGCATTCAGCCCGCTGGGTACGTCAACCGAGAGCACCCGTCTCGAGAGCTTCGCCCAGGGAATCGCCGCGGCGGGCAAGTCTCCTCGAAACCCGGCGCCAAAGAGGGCATCGATCACCAGATCGGTGCTCGTGGGTTCGGTCCAGGGGTAGATCGGAACTCCCGCATCGGCCGCCGACTTCGCCGCCCACCTCGCACCGTGGGAGCGCGGCTCGGCGAGCGCCCTGACCTCCACCGCAACCCCTCGTTCGATCAGATACCGGGCGGCGACATAACCGTCTCCACCGTTGTTTCCCGGGCGGGTCAGAACAACGACCCGGGAGCCGTAACCGACGCCCATGTCGGCGGCCGCCAAAGCTACGCCGAGGCCGGCGCGCTCCATCAGTATCTCAACCGCTTCTGTCGACTTCTCGTCAAGCGCGGCCGATTGGGCGGCGGTAAGGACGGGTTTCAAGAAAGGCGCCGGATTTCGAGCACAAGCCGATGATACAAGGCACGTCCGCCGAGGACCGCCTCCGGCGCCTGTACCTGGTACCTGGTACTTGGTACCGAGCGGCGGGGCCGCTCAGTGCTCCCCGACCGCAACTGCCATGACCAGGGCAGTGACATCGGTATGGGTGATTGTCACCAGGACTTCCGACACTCCGAGTTGGGCGGCCCGGGCCTTAGCAGTGCCGTACAGATTGACCCGCGGAGCGCCCCCGCCGGTGATTTCAACGTCCTGCCATCGAATCCTTCGCCATCCAGTGCCCATGCTCTTCATTACCGCCTCTTTACCGGCGAATCGGGCCGCGTAGCGGCGAGCCGGGTTGGCGAACCGGGATGCATAGGCGCGTTCGTGTTCGGTAAACACCCTCTCCGGGAACCGATCGTACTTCCCGAGAAGCCTCTCCACCCTGTCGATTTCGGCGAGATCGACGCCGAGTCCGATTATGCGCATTCAGGCAGCATACGCTGCCTGAATGCGTTACTCCCCGCGTAGCGGGGAGCGCGCATCTAATTTCAGCTTAGGGCTGGCGTACTGCGTAATTCCCGCGCAGCGGGAACATGCGCCATTTGGGCAGCATACGCTGCTCCAATGCGTTACTCCCCGCAAAGCGGGGAGCGCGCATCTGGTCGGCTTAGGATTGGCGGAATGCCATCGCTCCCCCATTTGGGGGGATCATCCTCCGCAACTCGCCAAGAGCCCCCCTACCCGTTGCGATCGCAACGGGCCCCTTCCCCCCCACGCTCACTTCGTTCGCTGAGGGGGACCAACAGCGGATGGCAGCGCCGAAGACGCTATTCCACCGTCACCGTCTTGGCCAGGTTGCGTGGCTTATCGACGTCGAGGTTCTGTTGTTTGGCCATCCAGTAGGCCAGCAACTGGAGAGGGACGACGGCCGTCACCGGGCTGAGTAGCTCGGGCGCCCACGGCACGAAGATCGACTCATCGGCCACTGCCTCCCCGTCGGCATCTCCCTCGGTGAGAACGAGGACAATCGTTCCATGACGAGCACGCATCTCCTCCATATTGGAGAGCATCTTGGCTTTCACATGGCTGTTGGTGGCGACACCGACGACCACCACGCCGTCTTCAATCAGCGCGATTGGGCCATGCTTCATTTCGCCGGCAGGAAATCCCTCGGCACGGACGTAGGCGATCTCTTTGAGCTTGAGAGCTCCCTCCATGGCGACCGGGTAGGCGGCGCTCCGTCCCAGGAAGAAGAAATCCCGCCGGTCTGCCAACTGCTCGGACATCTCTCGAATGGCGTCTGATTGCTGAAGGACCTGCTCCACCTGATCCGGCAGCACGAACATCGCACGCACGGCATTCTGGATCACGGCGTCGTCGAGTGAACCGCGCGCATGTGCCAGCCAAAGCGCCAGCAGTTGCATCGCTATCAGCTGAGTTGTGAAGGTCTTGGTGGCCGCAACGCCGATTTCCGGTCCGGCCCTCGTGTAGAGGACCGCGTCGGCCTCACGGGCCATCGCCGAATCGACGACATTCGTCACCGCGATGAGCGTGGCTCCCTGCGCATGGGCGTATCGAACTGCCGCCACCGTGTCGAGTGTCTCCCCCGATTGGGAGATGCCGACCACCAGGGTCCGGCCGTCGAGCACCGGATCGCGGTATCTGAATTCTGAGGCGATATCGATTTCCACCGGCAGACGGGTCCAACGCTCGATCGCGTACTTGGCCATCATGGCGGCGTGATACGACGTGCCGCAGGCGATCACCGACACCTTGTTGAAAGATCGAGCGACATCGACATCTAATTCGAGTTCGCGCAGGCGAACGAGTCCGTCGGAATCCAAACGCCCTCGCAGCGTGTCTCGTATGGCTTGCGGCTGCTCGAATATCTCTTTGAGCATGAAGTCCGGATAGCCGCCCTTCTCGGCAGACTCCAGATCCCATTCGATGTCACGGGTGGCAGGTTCGATGGTGGCTCCGTCGAGGTCGGTGATGGTGACACCCTCGGGCCGAACGGCGACGACTCGATCGTCATCCAGGATGGCCATCCGCCTCGTGTACTCCAGGAAGGCGGGGATGTCAGAGGCAAGGAAGTTCTCACCGTCGCCCAGTCCGACCACCAGGGGGCTACCTCGACGGGCTCCAACCACGAGGTCGGGGTCATCGTTACGTACGACGGCCAGGGCCAGTGCACCCTCGGCCTTCCGCATGACTTCCCGAACCGCTTCATCCAACGGCAAGTCGGCCATGCCCTCGATCAAGTGCGCAACGACCTCCGTGTCTGTGTCGGACTCGAACTGATGCCCGGCCTCGATGAGCCCGGCCTTCAGCTCGGCCCAGTTCTCGATGATGCCGTTGTGAACAACAGCGACGCTGAGCGAGC
>JAUVQS010000016.1 GCA_030598025.1 Acidimicrobiia bacterium
CGTCCTCTACCTCTTCCTACTGGCCATGCTGCCGTTGATGGGCCTGGCGCTGTGGTGTTCCGGAAGGTACTGCGATATAGCAGAGATCATGGTTGGAGGGTTCCTGGGTGCCGGAACCGCCATTGGAGGCGTTGCCGTCGAAATGTCGCACGGCGACTTCAGCTTTGGCCTCGTCTTGACCGTGATAGGGCTGATCATTCTCGGCGCCGGCGGAATCGCGGCGCGCGATCAGATCGGGAAGTGGCCGCTTACTCTCCTCGATTGGCTCGTGCTCGTAGCGATACTCATAGCCGGAAGTGTGCTCGCACTCGCTGTGTATCCCCTGTGGGTGTGGGGCTGGATCGGGCCGAGGATTCTGGCCGATGCGCTGGTTCTAGCGATCGGTTTCACCACCGTGTTAGCCGCCCGCCGACTCTGGATCAGGCGCGGCAATCTCGAGAGTTTCCGACCCGCATCGTGAAAGTCTTGGCAGGTCGATATAGCCTGAGCCCATGGCTGATTACATGGGCGCACTCGATTCAGGAACGACCAGCAGCCGGTTCATGGTCTTCGATCACGCCGGCAATGTGGTTTCGATCGACCAGAGGGAGCATCGTCAAATCTTCCCCCAACCCGGTTGGGTGGAACATGATCCGGTCGAAATTCGCGATCGGATGTTCGAGGTCATCAATGGGGCGCTGGCGAAGGCGGGTCTGGTGGCAGCCGATCTGGCCGCGATCGGGATCACGAATCAGCGCGAGACCGCGGTTGTTTGGGATCGATCCACCGGCAGGCCGCTTCACAACGCCATCGTGTGGCAGGACACCCGCACCGCTGACCTTGTAGCCGATTTGGGCGCCGATGAAGGGCAGGATCGGTTCCGGGAGAAGACCGGCCTGCCCCTTGCCACATACTTCGCCGGCCCGAAAGTCACCTGGATGCTCGACAACGTTGAAGGTTTGCGTGAAGCCGCCGAGATGGGTCAAGCGCTTTTCGGCACCGTTGACTCGTGGATTATGTGGAACCTGACGGGTGGTGTCGACGGAGGGCTACACATCACCGATGTCACCAATGCCAGTCGAACGATGTTGATGGACCTCTCCACTCTGGATTGGGATGGCGAGTTGCTCAACGCAATGAGAATCCCGCGGGCGTTGCTGCCCGAGATCAGGCCGTCGTCCGAAGTCTATGGAACGGCGATAGCTCCGATCTCAGGCGTTCCGATATCCGGCATCCTGGGTGATCAGCAGGCCGCCCTCTTCGGTCAGACCTGTTTTCGCCCTGGACAGGCCAAGAACACCTACGGCACAGGTTGCTTCATGCTCATGAACACGGGCACCAAGCAGGTGCCGTCGACCTCCGGGCTTCTCACCACCATCGGCTACCGAATAGGGGATCAGCCGACCGTCTACGCCCTCGAGGGTTCGATCGCGATCACAGGTGCTCTCGTGCAGTGGCTTCGCGACAATCTCGGCATTATTGAAACCTCGCGGGACGTCGAGACTCTGGCCGGCACCGTCGAAGACAACGGCGGGGTCTATTTTGTGCCTGCATTCAGCGGGCTGTTTGCCCCGCACTGGAGAAGCGATGCGAGAGGCGTCATTGTGGGATTGACCCGCTTTGCCACCAAAGCCCACCTGGCGCGCGCCGCTCTCGAGGCCACTGCCTTCCAAACTCGCGAGGTCCTCGATGCCATGCGCGCCGACAGCGGAGTCGAGCTGACCAGTCTGAAGGTCGATGGCGGAATGGTCGTGAATGACATTCTCATGCAGTTCCAGGCGGACATTCTCGGAGTTCCGGTCGTTCGTCCGATTGTTGCCGAGACGACCGCGCTCGGGGCCGCCTACGCGGCCGGTTTGGCGGTCGGATTCTGGAATGGACTCGACGATCTCGAGGCGAACTGGGGCTCCGGTGGATCGTGGCAACCGCAGATGGCCGGGGATCGGCAGGAGGCGTTTCTGGCGGACTGGAAGAAGGCAGTTCAGCGAACCCTGAACTGGATCGACTGACTCAAAAGACGCCCAAGATACAAGCAGTTGGTCGGTATTTCGGACCCCGTCCCCGGCCTATGTCGATCACAGCGAGTAGCGCGCGGTAAGATCGAAGAATAGAAGGAGGACGCCATTTCGTTGCCGGACCTATTGGCCCTTGCCCGAATACTGATGGTGCCTATCGTCATGGCGCTGTTGACTTCGAGCCATGAGCACGCCCTCGGTCTGGCAGCCGCGCTCTTTGCGATAGCTGCCGCTACGGATTTCTTCGACGGCTACCTGGCCCGGCGCTGGGGAATCACCACCATCCTCGGGGCCTTTCTCGACTCAACCGCAGACAAACTCCTGGTGTCTGGAAGCTTGATTGCGCTCGTGGCAATCGACCGTGCGTCGATCTGGCCGGTGCTCATCATCATCATGCGGGAGTTCATTGTGATGGCGCTGCGGGGGATCACCGCGATAGAAGGCCACATGGTCCAGCCTTCCATCTGGGGCAAGATCAAGGCCAACGTTCAGTTCGGCGCCATCTTCTTCGCGATGCTGCGCTTCGCGGATCCCTGGGGCGCCCTGTACTTCGATGAGTGGCTGATGTGGCTGGCGGCCGCCGTGGCCGTTGCCTCCGGCTGGCAATACGCATCTGGTTTCTGGCACGTCGTTCGGAAGGTCGACGCCAAAGCGTGACCCTGTTCATTACCGGCGGCACCGGAGTCGTCGGACGGGCGCTGCTCACCCGACTCATCACCGACGGCCATGCAGTGCGGGCTCTCGCCCGGTCGCCCGGCGCCGCCTCTGCCATCAGGGGCCTGGGAGGGGAACCGGTCGCAGGAGACATCGGCGACGTTCCCTCTCTCGTGGCCGGTATGAAGGGGACTCGCGCGGTTTTCCATGTGGCGGGCGTCAACGAGATGTGTCTCACTGATCCATCTCCGATGTATCGAGCCAACGTCGATGGGACTCGCAATGTCGTTCGCGCCGCCAATGTTGCCGGGGTAGAACGTCTCGTGTATACGTCGTCGGCGGTTGTGCTCGGTGAGCGCAAGGGAGAAGTGGGCAGCGAGATGGTCGAACATCGCGGGTTCGTGCTTTCTCACTACGAACGATCGAAGACACTGGCCGAGCAGGTGGTGTTTGCCGAGGCGGGGGACGTCGAGGTGGTCGCGGTAAACCCGTCATCTGTACAGGGACCGGGCCGGGTAACCGGCACGGGAAAGCTGCTTCTCGACCTGCTCAATGGTGCCCTACCAGTGATGATCGACGTGAACGTCAGCATCGTCGACATCGATGACTGTGCTCAGGGCCACGTTCTCGCCTGGGAACAGGGTGTACCGGGCAACCGGTATGTACTCAGCGGGTTCACAATGACGACACGGGAGGCTGTGTTGCTTCTCGGGCGGGTTGCCGACCGCGAGATCTCGGTCCGATTCGTTCCGGCGGCGGCCGCGCTGGCTGGAGGGGGAGTTGCCGAGATCGGATACCGGATGCGAGGGAAGCAACCGCGCGTCTGCCGTGAGATGGTGCGAGTGCTGCGCCATGGACATGCCTATGACGGAACGCGAGCAACCCGTGAGCTTGGTCTCGAGTACCGGCCCGCCCCCGATACGGTTCGCCGGACCGTTGAGTGGTTTCGATCAGAGGGTTTGCTCCGCTCGGGGGCCTGAACCCGTAAGTCCGGCGGCGCTACCCTCCGTTCGCGTGGCGGCGACACCTGGTGAGATCCAAAGATTCCTCGTAGAGCAGTTTCCGGCCGCGTCGACCGTTGAGTGTGTTGAGGTCGGCAGCCGGCACGCGGTGGCGCGCTGGATCTACGAGCCTTCCGGGCTCAGGCCCGGAAACCTGATCTCGGGACCGACGCAGTTCATGCTCGCCGACACGGCCTTGTATTTCGCGGTGTTCGGCGCGATCGGTATCGAACCGATGGCGGTCACAGCCGACCTGGCCATTCGATTCCTCCGACCGGCTTCGGGCGACGACCTGTTCGCCCGGGCCGATTTGCTTCACGTCGGGACGGCGCGTGTCTACGGAGAGGTCGATCTCTGGGTGGACGGGGACGCCGAGCGTCGCGTCTCGCATGCAACAGGAACATACTCACTCCCGCCGGCAATAAGGACTTGACCCTCACGTAACGTCAGGGTCTAGATTGACCCGTATGACCTACTCAGTGAGTGAGGTGGCCGGAGTCACCGGGATTACAGTGCGGACTCTGCACCACTACGACGAGATCGGCGTACTCCATCCATCCGGTCGCAGTCGGGCCGGCTACCGGCGCTACGACGATGATGATCTCGATCGACTCCATGAGATCCTCCTATTTCGGGAACTCGGCTTCGGTCTGGAAGACATCCGGCGGTCTTTGGCCGATCCGAGCCTCGATCGCCGGGAGATCCTGCTTAGGCAACGCGGTCTCGTGAGTGATCATGCGGATCGTTTCCGGAAAATGGTGAGCGCCATCGATCGGGCACTCGACGCAATCGATGAAGGGACAACGATGAACAAGGAAGAGATGTTCAAGGTCTTTGGAGACCACGATCCGACCGAATTCGAGGAAGAAGCCAAGGAGCGCTGGGGCGACACAGATTTGTACGAAGAATCGCAACGCCGGACGAAGACCTACGGCAAGGATCAGTGGAAAGAGGCGGGCGCTGAAGGTCAGGCGATCGGCGAGGAGTTTGCCGAGTTGATGGCAACCGGGGCAGAGGCAACGGGTGACGCGGCGATAGACCTCGCCGAGCAGCACCGCCGGCACATCTCGAGATGGTTCTACCCCTGTTCGTACGAGGTTCACACGGGTCTCGGTGAGATGTACGTCGCCGACGTTCGCTTCACGAAGTACTGGGACGACTTCCGCCCCGGTTTGGCGCCGTTCGTCCGGGATGCGATCGGGGCGAATGCGAATAGGGCCGATTGACGGCCCTCCCGGACTCTTCCGCGCAGTGCTATGTATCACTGGTAGTACATAGCACTGCTCAGAAAGTTGAGATGCGTGGTTGACTGGGGGTATGTCTATCGGTGACGACGTCTGGCTGATCGCTCTCCTCGCCCTCGCCTTCGCGTTCTCGATGGTTTTGGCCGCCGGTGAGGCCTCGCTCTTGCGGGTTTCTCCTATCAGGGCCGCTTCGCTGGCCTCGGCCGGCGATAGGCAGGCCATGCGGATGGCGGCCTTGCTTGAAGACCTGCCACGGGTGCTCAACTCGGTGTTGTTCGCCGCACTGCTGAGCCAGATCGGGGCAGCCACCATCACCGGGGTCCTGTCCCAACGCTGGTTCGGCAGTCTCGGTGTCACCGCCGCTTCGGTGGGGTTGACCTTCCTGTTATTCGTATATGCCGAGGCGATTCCCAAGACGTTTGCCGTGCGCCACCCGGATCGCGTCGCTCTTCGACTGGCCACCGGTCTTGCACGACTCGAGATGGCATTGCGCCCGGTCGTTGGAGTCCTCATCTGGTTCGCCGACATTCAGATGCCGGGCAAAGGCATTACGACGTCTCCGACCGTCACCGAAGATGAACTCCGACGGCTGGCGTCTTCGGCAGCCACAGAGGGTGAAATCACGCCTGAAGACCTCGCGTTAATTGAGCGAGCCTTCCGCATCGGTGATCGTCGGGTCGATGACATCATGGTGCCGAGGGCAGACATCGTCGCGGTGTCGACCGACGCGACGGTGGAACTCGCCCTGGCCACGGCGCTCAGCTCCGGTCACCGCCGCCTTCCCGTCTACGAGAACACCCCGGACAACATCGTTTCGATGGTGCGACTGCGCGATCTCATGCTCATCCCCGAGCCGAGACGCGAACTCCTGTCAGTTGGCGCTCTGGCAGTCGATCCGCTGGTGGTGCCCGGCTCCAAGCGAGTGCTTGATCTGTTGCGCGAAATGCAGCTGACCCGGGTTCATCTGGCGGTGATCGTCGATGAATACGGTGGAACTGCCGGGATGGCCACGGTCGAAGACATCGCAGAAGAACTGCTCGGATCGATGAGCGAGGCACCCGAGGCGGTTCCGATCGCCATGATCGAGGAAGGCCACTGGTCGGTCGACGCAGCCCTTCCGATCGAGGATTTGTCGGACGCCCTGGAGGTCGATCTGCCGGAAGGTGAGTGGAACACAGTGGCCGGGCTCGTGTTCACGCTGGCCGGACGGGTACCAACGGTGGGTGACGAGGTGAGCGTGTCCGGTCACGTGTTGCGGGTAGTTGCCACGAGGCGCAGGCGTATCACCCGGGTCGAAGTGACCCGCCTCTAATCAGACGACCGGCAAGAACCTTCGCTTCAAACGCTCTTCGTTCCGGTCGCCCAGTCTGAATGCAGAGCGGCGTATACACCGGAGGCTTCGAGGAGTTCTCGATGGCTACCACGCTCCGCCAGACGCCCCTGATCGAACACCAGCACCTCATCGGCCGCCTCGGCGGTGGCGAGACGATGAGCGATCGTAATCGCAGTTCTGCCTTCAGTCAGACGCTCCATTGCCCGACGCAGTTGCACGTCGAGAGCCGGATCCACGGCCGACGTCGCCTCATCGAGTACGAGCACATCCGGCACAAAGATCCACGCCCGAACGAGGGCGACCAGTTGCCGCTCTCCTGCGGAGAGGTTTCCTCCGCGCTCGCCAACAGATGAGTTGAGGCCGTCGGGAAGGCGATCCAGCCATGAGTCGAGTTCCAGTTCGACGAACGCCGTCCGGATTTCTCGATCGGTTGCGTTCGGCTTCCCATACCGGATGTTGTCGCCGATGGTACCTTCGAACAGGAAACCCTCCTGGGTAACAAAAGCGACCCGGTCACGCAGCGAAGCAAAGGCGATCTCGTCCAGGGGGATGCCACCGATTTCGATTGATCCGGTGTCGCCTTCGAGCAGCCGCACGGCAAGTTTGGCGAAGGTTGTCTTTCCTGATCCGGTTTCTCCAACAACTGCGACCCGCCCCCCTTCCGGAATGAGCACACTCACCTCACTCAGTACTTCCGGGCCGTCGCCATAGCGGTAGGCGACATCGGTGAAGCGCACATCGAGCACCCCGGCCGGCAGAGTTCGTCCATCTACAGGGTCCGGGATCTCAACGTCGGAATCGATCTCACCGAGAATGCGGCGCATGCCCGACGCGGCCGACTGTGCGGTCTCGAGCACTTCGACGACCATTTGGACCGGTTCGGTCAGGAGATTGACGAGGAAAAGGAATGCCAGCAAGCGGCCGGGCGTCGTACCGACGACCAGACCGGCGGCTACGACCGCAGCCATCAGGATGCCGGCGAATAGCTCAGCCGAGCTGAACAGGATGTTGCCGAATCGCATTGTGCGGTATTCCGATTGGAATCGATCTTCGAGCGCTGCCGCGACCTTGCTCTGGGTGCCTCGCTCGACTCCATAGGCGCGAACCACGGGAAGTGCCGAGATGGCCTCTGATAGCACCGCCAGACTGTTGGCGACTCTTTGGCGAACCCGGTCGTAGCTCCGTTGGAGAATACGCTGGAACCAGATCATGAGGGTCGTGTAGAGCGTGACGCCAATCGTGATCATGAGCGCCAGGCGCCATTCGTAGATGTACATGGCGGCTAGGGCGAGGAGGACCTGCGATCCAGAGGTCAGCAGGCCGACGCCGCCCCAGTCCATGAACCCCTGCAAAGTGGCGATGTCGGTCGTTACCCGTGAAACCAGGGAACCCCGCCGCTCGGCGTCAACGTGAAGCACGGATCTGCGCATCAGGTGGGCGAACGTCAGCTGCCGTAGATCCGAGAGGCCGGTCGACGCGGCCCGGACGAGGCGCAGGAGAGCAGCTCTTCCCACGATGGTTCCGAGCACGAGGGCGACGGCGGCGAGCAACACCTTCTGCCCGACCCGCCCCAGGTCGATCTGGGCGGGGGTCAATAGCTCCTCGTCGATGATTTGCTGCATGGCGACGGGAACAATGATCTGAATGGTCGTACCGGCCGCGGCCATGGCGACCGTGATTCCGAGCCCTCTTCTGAGAACCGGCGCCTCTTTGAGCGCCCTGCGCAGAACCCGGAGAGTGCGGTCGTCCTTCATCGCCGACTCCCGGAGCCGCTCTCCTGTCTGGCATGCTCGGCGGCGACGCGCCTTGCATCTTCTTCGTACGCCTGCACCAGTTCGGCGTATCCCGGGGACGTGCCAAGGAGTTGTTCATGGGTTCCGTGGGCCGAAACCGTCTTCTGGTCGACGAACATGACTTCATCGGCCAAACGAATCGTGGCGGGACGATAAGCGACCATGACGATGGTCGATGGCAGATCTGCCGCTTGCAGTGACCGCAGGATTTCTGCCTCAACCGACGGGTCGACTGCAGAGGTGGCATCGTCAAGGATCATGAGCCGGGGTTTGCGAATCAAGGCGCGGGCCAGGGCGATTCTCTGTCGTTGCCCACCGGAGAGCGACGTTCCGCGTTCCCCCAGGCGTGTGTCATAGCCATTCGGCAGTTCATCGATGAATGTGTCCGCTCCCGCCAGTTGAGCTGCCAGTTCAACCTGCCCGGAGGTGAATTCGTCTCCGAGGGTGATGTTGTCGGTGACGCTGTCGTCGAAGAGAAACGCCTCCTGGGAGACGTAGGCGACCTCGCGAGGCAGTTCCGACCGAGCGAAGGATCGGACGTCCCGATCATCGACATGGATGGTCCCATCGGCCGGATCCCAGAGTCTCGCCAGCAGCAGCGCCAGGGTCGACTTGCCCGATCCGGTTGGTCCGACCACCGCCAAAGTCGTTCCGGCGGCGAGGTCCATCTCCACGCCGTCCAGGACGGGTTCGTCCGGGCGGTATCGGAAGTTGACCCCCCTTCCGTCGACGGAAGCTGCACGACCCGTGAGACGAGCGGAGTCGGTGCCGTACAACATGAACTGGTCGGCGTCGAAGACCCGCTGAACCCGCTGCCAGCCGGCGATGCTGGCGGACAAATCAAAAAGGACGAACCCGATCAGCTGCACCGGGAATGCCAACAGCGAGAGAAGATAGGCAACGGTGACCAGATCGCCGGCGCTGATCGCCCCGGCCTGGATGCGTGAGGCGCCCACGTAGATGAGCATCAGGATCAACGCCGGAGGAAGTGCCCGGATGATCGCTTGATAGGAGACCCAGCGGGAGTTGACGTCGATGATGCCGTCACGAACTTGATCCGACGAGCCGCCGAATCGATCCGACACCATCTGCTCGCGACCTAGAGATTTGATTGTTAGAGCTCCATCGAAAGCCTCATGGGCCAGCGACCACAAGCGACCGCGTTGTTCCTGGACGTCCTCCCATAGGGGATACACCGTCCAGGCACCTTTCACGTCGACGGCCACGATCACGAGCAATCCGATCAGCGACCATACGCCGAGCCAGACATCGATCGATGTGACCATGGCAGCCGAGCCGAATAGCAGCAGGATGACTCCGGTCGCGTAGGGAAGGGGAGCGAGGACGCCGGTGCCCCGGTCGGTGTCCGAATCCGCTACGGCCAGCAAGTCGCCGATCGATTGTTTGGAGAACCACGAAAGCTCCAGGTTGAGTTGATGGTCGAGAAGTCGATTGCGAACGTCCTGCCTGGTCCGGAACTGAAGCCATCCGGCCGCAGTCCGTCGCAGCACAATGCCCGATGCCTTCCACAGCGAGACTCCAACCAGCGCGGCCAGGGCCGCCCACGCCTTCGATCCGAAATCCTCTCCACCGTCGAGAACGGGAATGACCACGCGAGCGGTGAGCCATCCGACGACTTGAGCGGACGCCACGATCGCCGCTGCATAGAGGGCGGCGCCGAAGACGGCGAGACCAAAGGCCCTGGGGTGGACCTTCACGAACCTTGCGATCAGGCGGATGCCGTCACGCAGGACGCTCCAGGGAGAGGGAAGAGTGGTCGGAGTTGCCATGGCCAGGAGAGCCTAGATCTGTGAGCCGGTAGCAGTAGGCCCATTGTTCAGGGGCCAACGCACTGAATCCGTCGCCGTCTGCCATCGTTCAGCGCCAACGAACTAGCATCGTCACCCCGATGCCTGCTCCTCTTGCTCCTCTTGTCGGCCGGTGGCGCGCCGATCTGCTTCCGAAACCGGCCCATCGCCTGGTTGTGGCGCCGGGTGCGCGCGCGTTCCTCACCGCCGGAATAGCCGCCGGAGCCGCCCGCCCCTCACTCGTCATAGTTCCGGGAGAGCGCGACGCGGAGGATCTGATCGACGACCTCAGCCTCTTCAGCGAAGGCTCTGTTTTGCTCCCCGCCTGGGAGACGCTGCCCTTCGAGCACGTATCGCCGAACGTCAGCACGATGGCGGTCCGGGCCATGGCACGAGACGTATTGTCGGTCGGTGAGCCCGGAACGGTGGTGGTTGCCTCGGTGCGCGCCGTCGCCCAGCGAGTGAGCCCCACGCCGGTGCGTCCGGTGATTGCCGCCGCGGGCAAGGAAGCCGGGTTCGATCTCCTTGTTGAGCGTCTCGCCCGGTACGGCTATCACCGCACCGATCGTGTCGAGAGTCGCGGCGAGTTCAGCGTGCGAGGCGGTCTGGTTGATGTCTTTCCGGCCCAGGGTGGTGATCCGGTCCGCCTCGAGTTCTGGGGAGATGAGGTCGAGTCGGCTCGCGCATTCTCGATCGGGACTCAACGATCCACCGACACCGTTGAACGGCTGGTGGCCTATCCGGCGAGGGAGTTGCGTCTCGACGCCGATGCCAGAGAGCTCGCTCGTCACTTGCTCGAAAAGGAGCCTTGGGCTGCTGCGACGTGGGAGCGCCTGGCTGAAGGCCATCTCTTCGCTGGTATGGAGTCATGGCTGCCGTGGATCGCTCCCGACAGAACGATCCTGGACGAACTCCATCCGGAGGCGAACGTTGTGGTGTTCGATCCGGTCCGGGCTGCCGATCGGAGTCGCGACCTGGTCAAGGAGGAGACGGAATTGGCTGCTGCTCTGGCCCCGACCTGGGGGCACGGTGCGCCCGAGGCCGGCGATCACCCTGCTCTATATCTCGACCTCGATGAGGCGCTATCCGGCCGATCCGTTGTCGAGGCCCCTCCGATAGCGGCAGGCCCTAATGATGACGTTCTCGAAATGCGTGCTCTGGATGCCATCCCGGGGGATGCCGAATCGGTTGGGGCGGCGATCAACCGATGGATTGCTTCTGGAGTAGACACCGTTGTGGCGATGGACGGTGACGTCGCGGCAGATCGGGTCGTCCGGCTCCTGGGCGAGGCCGGACTGGCTCTGCCTCGCCGAACTCAACTCGACAAGGTTGAGAGCGCCGCCATCGGTACCGGAATCCACCACGGGTTCATGTTGCCGCAACTGCAGGTTGCGGTTCTTGGTGAGCAGTCGATTGCCGGCCGGCGCCGGGCGCATCGGCGGGTTGTTGTCCGGCCGGTGGAGAGCGATGGGGCTCGGTACCGGGACCTCACTGAGGGCGACTACGTCGTTCACTTCAGACATGGGATCGGTCGATTTGAAGGGTTGGCGGTCCGTTCGATCGCCCGCATCGAACGGGATTATCTGGTGGTCGCGTACGCAGCCGATGACCGGCTCTACGTCCCGACAGATCAACTGGCCGCTGTGAAGAAGTACACGGGTGGCGAGACTCCTCGTCTGTCCCGGATGGGAGGTTCTGACTGGGCGAAGACCAAGAGCCGTGTTCGAAAGGAAGTCGCGGCGGTCGCCGAACAAGTCGTGGCGCTGCACCGCGCCCGGGCGGCGGCTACCGGACATGCCTACGCCCCGGACACTCCCTGGCAGCGAGAGATGGAGGCGGCGTTCCCGTTCGAGGAGACGTCGGATCAATTGACCGCCATCAGCCAGACGAAAGTCGACATGGAGGCCGACAAGCCCATGGATCGGCTCATCTTCGGCGACGTGGGATTCGGCAAGACCGAGGTGGCGGTCCGGGCGATCTTCAAAGCCGTCATGGACGGCAAGCAGGCGGCGGTGCTGTGCCCGACGACGCTGCTGGCCCAGCAGCACTTCCAGACCTTTTCGGAGCGCTTCGATGCCTACCCGATCCGTGTCGAGATGCTCAGCCGCTTTCTGACTGCCAAGCAGCAGCGTGATGTCGTGGCCAAGCTCGCCACCGGCGAGGTCGACGTCCTGATCGCCACTCACCGGCTGCTCTCTGATGACATTCTGTTTCAGAAGCTCGGATTGCTGGTCATAGACGAGGAGCAGCGATTCGGGGTGAAGGCCAAGGACCAGATAAAGCGGTTCAGTGTGGGAGTCGACGTTCTCACCCTCACCGCCACGCCGATTCCACGGACCCTCGAGATGGCTTTGACCGGGATTCGTGACGTCAGCCACATCCGCACCGCACCGGAGGACCGCCATCCCATTCTGACCTACGTGGGCCCATACGATGAACAAGCGGTATCCGCAGCCATTCGGCGCGAGATGCTGCGAGAGGGACAGATCTTTTATGTCCACAATCGGGTGCAATCCATCGACCGGGCGGTAGCCCGCCTCCGGCAACTGGTTCCGAACGCCCGCTATGCGGTGGCCCACGGTCAGATGTCGGAAGGCCAGCTTGAACAAGTGATGCTCGACTTCTGGGCAGGCAACTATGACGTGCTGGTGGCGACCACAATCATTGAGTCCGGTCTCGATCTCCCGCAGGTCAACACCCTCGTCGTCGAGCGGGCCGACCTTCTCGGTCTTGGCCAGCTCTATCAGCTGCGTGGCCGTGTTGGACGTTCCAGTCAGCGTGCGTACGCCTACCTCTTTCATCCGCCCGAGCAGCCGCCGTCCGAGGACGCCTATCGTCGTCTCGAAGCCATCGGCGAGCACTCCGATCTCGGGAGTGGGTTTCATCTGGCACTTCGAGATCTCGAGATCAGAGGGGCCGGTTCAATGCTCGGAGAAGTCCAATCGGGGCACATCAGCGCGGTGGGATTCGACCTCTACACCCAGCTGGTCGCCGAAGCCGTCGGGGAGCTTGAGGGCACGTCGGTTGGTCCGGCCCGCGAGACCGAAATCAGAATCGATCTGCCCGTCAACGCCCATCTTCCGGACGAATACATCGAAGACCAGCTAGCCCGAATCGAGGCGTATCGCCGGCTGGCTGCCGCATCCACCTCCGAACAGGTCGATGATGTCGTGGTGGAGTGGACGGATCGATATGGCGAACTTCCCGCCGCGGCGACGGCACTCATCGATATCGCCAAGCTTCGATCCGAAGCCATTCGTATCGGGCTTACCGAGATCGTGAAGCTCCGACGAGAAGTCCGACTCGGGCCGGTCGATCTCTCGGCCAGCCAGGAAGTCCGGTTGCAGCGGATAGCTCCGAAGTCGGTGTTGAAGGCCGACGAAGGCCTGGTATTCCTGCCCGCTCCACCGGACGGGTCCATCGTTGCCGAACTCATCGGTTTCCTGCAGAAGATGTGGCCGCTCGACAAGTAGGCGGGCTTCGGCTTGCCGAGAGCCGGATTCAGGCGGATCAGCTTGGAATCAGCTGGAAACCCTGCTTCTCAAAGTCGGCGTCCAGAGCAAAGGCCCTTTGGATGCCCCGGCGGCGCATCGCACGGAACGAAACCCAGTCGACGAGCGAGACGTCGCGGCGGTCCGCAGCGGTCAGCGCCGTCATCCCTTCGTTGTGAAGCTCTTCGTCAACCACAATGACGTCGAGCAGGGGAGCGACCCCGCCATCGAAACCTCGAACCGCGTCTACTCCGAGGCGGCGCTGAAGAAGCGCAATCAACTCAACCAGAATGTAGGACGTTGTGATTAGCTGTTCCCCGTTCTCCAGCAGTGATCGCCACGCCGCCGCCGCCCGCTCGTGATGTTCATCCGCACGATCGAAGACCGCGTAGAGGGCCGAGGTGTCGACCAGTACGCTCATCGGTACGACTCCTCGAGGTACTGATCGTGTTTCGCCGAGGTATCAGGACTACCCGATGAGAATGCTCCGATCAGCCCAAGGGCCTGGTCTCGATTGCGCTCATCGGCGATCAAGCGATCGACTGCCTCTCTAATCACCGCCGCCATCGACGAGTCGCGGTCCCGCCCGATCCGCTTGAGTGCTTCTGCTTGAGCCGGGTCGAGCGATATCTGCGTTCTGATCATGCCTTTATGATATCATCAACAGGGCGCATGATGTAAGACCTTTTTGGTGATCCGACGGTTCCCTGCGACTACATGTCGTCTGCGCAGATTTGTCGCAGCCTGTGGGCCAGTTGCTCGTTGCCGGTGGTTGTGAGCGATTCGAATGGACCGCGTCCCCATAGCCAGAGGTCGAGGTCGGCGGCCGTTCCCTCGATAACGGTTTCCGGTTGCTCAACCGGGTCGACCACCTCGAAGGCGGGCAGGTTCTCGTATGTCGTTCCCGTGATCAAGGACGTACCTTCGAACTGCCCGTAGCTGATGTCCCATTGACTCGGGTTATCGCTACAAACG
The DNA here is from genome assembly GCA_030598025.1 of Acidimicrobiia bacterium. Taxonomy (GTDB): domain Bacteria; phylum Actinomycetota; class Acidimicrobiia; order Spongiisociales; family JAHEDJ01; genus JAHEDJ01. The sequence continues at coordinate 14,294 of JAUVQS010000016.1, forward strand.
ATTCGCACCGAGCAGCCATCCGCGGTGAAGGTCCCCCATTCCGGGTAGCCACCGACGTACTTCGTGAGAACCTCATCTATTCCGTCTGCCGCCAGGTCGGCGTCGATGGGTGAAACCGGGCCGTGTCCCTGTTCTGCATCTATCCGGTGGATCAGAGTTTCGTGCGCCATCCGTTGATACCAGAACCCGACCGTTTGGTCCTCGGGTCGCCACGTGTAAACGGACTCGCTCGGGTCGGCGCTCGTCAACGCATCGAGAAGCCGGTCGAGGCTCTCCCTGTACCAGGCGATGAGACCGATCTCGGGTGCCTGCTCGGGCTCAGGGTTCTCGATGAGGCGCTCGGCTACGGTCCGAGCCCTGTGGCGGTGGATCTCTCCGGTGTGAGCAACTACATCCCCAACCGTCCACTCGGGACAACACGGCACGTCGGCTTCGAGGCCGGCCTCGCCGGCTCGCGCCAGCAGTTCGCCGTCGGAGCGGATGTGGCCTAGGTATGTGGTCCATTCCACGGCTATCTATCCCGACTCAATCGGTGGTACGTCTTCATGTCAGGGCTTCCACCCGGGCCGGGACGTGCTTGTGATAGGGCGTGCCGGCGATCGGGTCTTCGAATCGGCCTCCCGTCACAGTCAGGTCGTTTACCGAGACACCGGTAGAGGATCTGATTCCGGACTGGTCCGGGTAGTCGAGACCAAACCCGTTGGGAAGAGTGATGTGGCCGGACTGCAGCGTGTCGGTTATCTCGATCGAGGTCACGATCGTGCCGCCTCCGGTTGAAACGCGGACGCGTCCACCATCTTCGATTCCCAGCCTTTCGGCGTCGGGAGCGCTGATGCGCAGCGCTCCGTGCCGGTCGCGCTTTCTCCAGGCGGGATCACGGAAGATCGTGTTCGCAGTAAATGATCGGCGTTCGCCCGCTGCCAGGATGAACGGATATTCACTGGAGGTCAGGCCATCCGGTTCTGAATGCAGTCGATCGAGGGCGTCGATCAGTACTGGAATCTCCAGGTTGATCGCTCCGTCGGTTGTGTTGATCTGACTCCAGACTTCGTCCCAGTCGCTTCGAGTGAACACCACTCCGGAACGCTGGGAGATCATCGCGTCGAAGAGCGCTTCACCCGGCTCAAGGCCATCTCCCTCGAAGCCGGCACGGCCAACGGCCTTCGGGTAAGTCATGGCGCACCGGTGCGCGAGGGCCCACAGCACCGCAGCCGCTCCGGCGCCGTCCGGGAGCGTTTGGCCGAGCGTCTCGTAGAGAAGGATGGGGGCCATCCGGCCGATCATCGGGTCGGCGGTCGTCGCGGTCATGAAATCCGTTGCGAATTTCACTCTGTCGCTCTCCGCGGTTGCCAGGAGACCGGCCACGAGATCGGCGTCGAGCACGGCGAGTTCACGAACGATTCGGGCGTGAATCTCCGGCTCCGGCAGTGTTCCCTCGAGTGGCTCGACGATCGGAGCCCGGAGTTGGAAGACGTTGTCCGGGAAGTCGAAGTTGAAGAAGGTCGCTTCCCACTTTTCGTACTGGCTCGAGGCGGGCAACACATAGTCGGCGTGACGGGCGGACTCGGTCATGGCGATGTCGATCACGACAACTAGATCCAACTCGTCGAGGGCCTCGCCCATGCGGCGGCTGTCGCTGAGTGAATGCACGGGGTTGGCCGATTCGATGAACATCGCTCTGAATCGATCTGGATGATCTGTGAGGATCTCGTCGGCAATCGAGTTGCAGGGGATCATTCCTCCGATGACCTTTGCTCCGGTGACCGGCGACGGTCGTCGTGACGTGTTCCCGCGGGCGAACGGTACGAGCACAGTGGGGACGAACTGGGCGCCCGGTTTGGCGAAGTTCCCGGTGAGCACCCAGATGAGCTTCTCGAGGTACGAAACCAGCGTCGAATGAGGTGCCTGTTGCACTCCGAGATCCTCGTACACTGCAACACTCGAGGCTCCTGCGACACGGCGGGCCGTGCGTCGGAGCAGATCCTCGTCAATGCCGCAGCGACCGGCGAAATCACTGATCGGGACCTTGCGGAGGGCCTCGATGGCGGCCTTGGAATTGCTCGTGTGGTCTCGGATGAAGGAGCGATCGAACAGGTTCTCTTCGACCAGGATCGCTCCGAGAGTCGCCAGGCAGAACGCGTCGGTTCCCGGCTTGACCTGCAAGAAGTAGTCCGCCAGATCTGCCGTCTCCGTGCGCCGGGGATCTATGACCACCATGGAACGGGCGGGATCGTTGGCGATCGCCTTCAGAGTGCGCCTGGCTTCAGGAATGCCATGGGATTGCCAGGGGTTCTTGCCGACGAACACTGCTACCTCGGTATGCTCGAAATCGCCCCGTACGCCGGTGCCGAACATCTCGTGATTGACCCAGAATTCGCCGGTCTTCTCCTGGGCGAGCGCGCTGGAGCGGAAGCGCGAACCGAGAGCCGCTCGAAGAGCAGTGGAGTAGGCACCGCCGAGGTGGTTGCCTTGCCCGCCGCCGCCGTAATAGAGAATCGAGTCGCCACCGTGGGCGTCCCGGACCCCGGACAGTTTCGATGCCACCTCGCTGATAGCGGTATCCCAATCGATTTCCTCGAACGTACCGTCTTCCCGACGCCGCTGGGGAGCGTTCAGCCGATCGCGGCTGTTCTGATAGTGATCGAGGCGCAGCGCCTTCTCGCAGGCATAGCCCTTGGAGCCGGGGTGGTTCTTGTCACCACGGATGCGCGTGAAATGTCCGTCTTCGATCCGGACTTCGATGCCGCAGTTGCATTCGCATAGGATGCAGGCCGTCGTTTCCACTCGATCCTCCGTCGCTCCGTTGTCCGGAAGGTAGTCGCTTCTAGCGTTCAGCGGTGTGGCCTAGAGATCGAGCCGCACGATCGGCCGGCCGGCCCGACGCATCGCCTCCCGGAAGCCGGCATTCTCGAAGAGCTCGAGGGTGCCGGTGAAGAGATCTGCGGGGGTTCTCCGCCGGGTCGACGTATCGATCGGGTAGCCCTCGATGAGCCCGTAGCCATTTGCTCGAGCTCGCTCGACGGCAGCATCCAGCAGTGTCGATGCGAGGCCGGTGCGCCGTTGATCGCGATCGATGAAGAAGCACACCACCGCACAAACGGGCCGCTCGTCGATGGGTTTGAGCTTCGGGGAACGGTTGAGCCTGCCGAACTCGCTCCGGTCACCGAGAGACACCCAGCCGACCGGCTCGCCTTGGCGATAGGCCAGGAGACCGGGAGCCGGACCACTCTGAACGATCTCATTGAGGCGTGACTTGAGACCAGAGCCGGTCTGCGCTTCGAACTCCTTGTTTGAAACTCGCCACCACATGCACCAGCAGCCGGAGTAGGCACCGCTCGGCCCGAAGAGCTGCTCGAGGTCTCCCCATCTATCTGGAG
>JAUVQS010000100.1 GCA_030598025.1 Acidimicrobiia bacterium
ATGACCCATCCACCGTCCTGGCTGCGTATTCGCCCGTTGAGGGCCATCTCGAATGTTCTGTCGGCGAGATCGACGCCTGGGAAGTAGGTGAGTGTTCGCAGAAAACGTACCTGGAGCTGTGGGTTGGTCGATGACTCGTAGGCCTTCACCACTGCCTCGTACTGATCAACGTCACCGAAGGAAGCTGAGACCGCCAGCACTGCCAGCGCCACTTCAGCTTCGACGGCCGCCGGATCGGCCACCACGTCGTAGAACAGGCTTTTCGCCTGCTCAATTGTTGCGGGGTCCTTCCCGAGTCGGCCATAGGTGGCAAGGGTCTGGCCGCGCAACCGCCTGGTGAGGTCGTCCTCATCGGCTGTTGATTCCCATCCCAGCCGTTCGGCAGTCGGACCAACGAGGTGGCGTACGAAAGCGGCGAATCGGTCATCGTTTGGAACGAATCGACTCATCTCGAGAAGATGGGTCGACAACATCTGCCACACGGCGTGCTCTTGCTCGTCGCGAAAGGCGGCGGCCAGGCCGGCGAAACCGTCGATCGGTACCGAGCCCTCAACTGTGAAAGCCCACGTGTCATCGAGGAGTGTGAACCGTTCGAGTGGATCGAGGGCGTCGAGCCGGGCGTGCAGCGCCTGGAGGAGCGGTGCGTCATACCGGGTCCTATAGAAGCCGTGCCCACCGGCGTTGGCGATCACCCATTCGACCGAGCTCTCGAGCGGCACGATCTCTGTTTCGGCGGTCAGCAGGTGTTTGATAGTCGACTCGCCGTTGGCCGTCCCGACCCGAATCTGCATCGGGATCATCCAGAGGTTCATCGCCTCGGGGTCTTCGACGTAGCGGAACTGCCGCTGTGTGATCTTCAAGCCTTGAGCGATACGTTCGACGATCACCTCGGGGTAGCCGCCCTGGAGGATCCAGGTATTCATGATCTCGCCGACGTTGCCGTCGGATGCGGATTCGAGTCCTCTCCACAGGTCGTTGGTCTCGGTGTTCGCATATGAGTGCTCGCGCAAGTAGGACCCAACTCCTTCGCGGAAAGCCTCGACACCCAGGTACTGCTCGATCATTCGCAGCAGCGCAGCACCCTTTCCGTAGGTGAGGGGGTCGAACATCTCATTTGCTTCCTCGGGGGACCGCACCTCGAATTCCACTGCGCGCGTGCTGGCCAACGCGTCGATGTCCATCGAGTCGGTGCGCTCGGCGCCCGGGTCCACCGCAAACGCCAGCCAGCGCTTCCAGTCGGGGCGATATGACTCGACCGTCTTCATCTCCATGAAGGAGGCGAACGCCTCGTTCAGCCAGATGCCGTCCCACCACTTCATGGTGACGAGATCGCCGAACCACATGTGAGCGAGTTCATGGGCGATCACATCGGCCACTCGGCGCTGCTCGTATTGGCCGGTGGTCTCCGGGTCGATGAGTACCGCGTTCTCGCGGTACGTGATGGCGCCGAGGTTCTCCATCGCGCCGAAGGCGAAATCGGGGATGGCGATGAAGTCGACCTTGTCACCCGGGTAGGGGATGTCGTAGTACTCGGACAACCAGCGGAGAGCGTACGCGCCGATGTCTAGAGCGAAGTCGGTTAGGTGCTCATTCCCGGGCGGGAACACAACCCGCAGCGGGATGCCGTCTACATCGACGGGATCGGTGACATCCAGGGGGCCGACGATGAAGGCCACGAGGTAGGTGGACATGATCGGCGTGTCGGCATAGAGCACCTTCGACCTAGCGTCGCTGTGCTGGATCCGGTCGATCTCGGCCATGTTGGAGATGGCCGTTAGCTCGTTCGGGACGATCAACGCAACCGAGAACGTCGCTTTGAACTCGGGTTCATCCCAGCATGGGAAAGCCCGGCGCGCGTCGGCAGCCTCGAACTGCGTTGTTGCGATGGTCTGGTCATTGCCGTGCTCATCGGTGAACGTGCTGCGATAGAACCCCCGCAGTTGATCGTTCAACGTTCCCCGGAACGACAGGTGGAGCTTCCATTGACCCGGTTCGATCGTGATACCCGGATGGACACTGATCCGCTCGTTGTTCTCGTCGTATTCGATCGTGGCGGTGTACTTTCTGGCGCTTCCGTCGATGAGATACGCCTCATCTATCTCGAGTTCGATGGCATTGAGCGTGAGAGCTTTGAGCGGTTTCTCAACGTCAACGGTGACGATCTCGGATCCCGTGAAAGATGAGGTCGGGATGTCCGGTTCGAGAGTGATTTCGTAGCGGCGCGGAACGGCGCTACGGGGAAGCCGGTGTTCGGTGGACAAGATGCTCCTGGGTGCGAATGTGCGGCCCTGGATGGTAGCTGCAGGGGAGTCCGGGAGGCCAGACGAAGCCTGCTTCCCCCGTTTTCGCGCGCCAATGTCGTGCTATAGCTGTCGAATGCCGCGCGAAAACGGAGTGGTTCTGGGCTTATCGTTCGCTTAACCTTTGGTTGCCGTGCGCTTTGCCCGCCGTCGCATACATTGGGTGGCAGAGGTTGTGGTGTGATGCCGCAGGAAGGGGGCGATTCCCGACCTGAGACCTCCCGGAACGCTCGACGGCGGTGGTCCCCAGCCTCCCCAAGTTGCACCGCCGTCGAACGTCCCGGATTTCCCTCCCGCGACTGCTCATCGAGCAGTCGCGGGATGAGCCTGCTCAACTCGATCCGAGTTCTTGGCGAGGAGCACCCGGTCCGGCCTGACAACAACGATGCCGTCGCACATGTTGCCGAGCCTGAGCTCGGCAGCGCTATCCGGTATCCGCGATCCGCTATCCGACCGAGCGGAATCTGGAAGGCGGGCTGCAGACGGCGTGACCGAAGGTCACGTTGTCTTCGTCACCTTCGACAGGCCTCTCGGGTTCTCCGTGTCGAGTCCCTTGATTGTGCCCAGGTGGTAGGTGAACAGCTGTGCGGCGGCGATGATCGGCATCGGTGAGATCCACTCCGGCGTCGCCGCCGGCAAAGGAATCCCATACCGGGCGGCCTCGAGTGCCTCGCCGCGATTCGATATGGCAAGCGTTCGCGCGTGACGTTGCTTCGAGACATCCTCCAGGAGAGCGAGCATGTCACCAAACAGAGGACCGTCGGGGGCGGCTGCCATTAGGGAGAAACCCGGCTCGACGACAGCGATGGGGCCATGACGGAAATCGGCGGTGGAATACGGGTGGGCGAGTGCGTATGTGACCTCTTGAAGCTTCAAAGCCCACTCAAACGCGGTCGAGTGATTGAACCCCCGGCCGAGCACCGCGCACGAACGGAGGTCGGCGAAATCCTTGGCTATATCGGCGATCAATGACTCCGTCTTCAGTACATCGCTCATGAGCGAGGGGGCAGACGCAAGCTCATCCGAGATCGCTCCGCGCTGCCAGAAATCGGACAGCATTGCCACCGCCAGGAGTTGGGCCGAGTAAGTCTTGGTGGCTGCCACCGCATTCTCTTCGCCTGCCCGGATGTTGAGAACGAAGTCGGCTTGCGCGGCCAGCGGGGAATCGACTTCATTGGTGATCGCCAACGTCGGCCTGCCTTGCCTTCGACCCTCGGCGAGCACCGCAACCAGGTCCGGTGACTCACCCGACTGTGAGATCCCAACGACGAGCGCCCCGTTGAGCGATGGTGGGCTCTGGTATGAGGTGAATAGCGACGGTGCGGCCAGGGCAACCGTCAACCCGTTGTGAGACGCCCACAGATATTTGGCGTAGCGAGCGGCGTTGTCCGATGTGCCGCGAGCGGCGATCAGTGCATAGCCGAAGTCTCCCGGTCGGAGGGCACCGGCGATCGATCTGGCCGCCTCCGCGTTCTCTGTGAGAGCGGTCGTGAATACAGATGGCTGCTCCCGGATTTCGTCGAGCATGCTCACGGTTTCGTTCTCTCGTTCACTCTCAGATTAAACCCGACGGGAAACTCCTTCGAAACGGCAACCAACTGCCGCCCCGTTGGGTTCGGTGAGTGCATCACGCTCCTCCGACGAGGTTGGTGATGCGCGTTGAGATCTCGTCTGCCATCCGCTCGATGTGAGAGCGGACAAAGGCGGTGATGTCGAGGTCCGGGTGTTCAATTAGCGGAAGTAGGTCCATCCCGTAGACGACTGCTTGGGAGATATCGACTGCATGGCTCTCGGAGAAGGTGGCGTTGGCGAGGCGTCTTCCGGCAGTCGCCAGGTCGTAACGCTTCCCGCCACTGATCTGTGAGTCGTAGACGCCTATCAAGGCTGCGGCCAGGTTCTCGTGTGCGGAGACATCGAACCTGACCTTGTCGGCGTCTGTCATCCAGTCGAGGTCACGCCAAACCTCGCAACCGAAGACTGCGCCCGGTCGACTCTCACGTGGGAGGGAGCGGATAGCGGAGATTGTGCGGAGAGCCACGGCCACGTGCGTGTCGTGTTTGTCAGCGAGGTTGTGGGTGTAGATGACCTCGGGTTGAGCGACCGCCATCAGCCCGGCCAGATCCCCGACTACGCGCAGTTCCGAGGGATCCTTGGCGGCCGAACTCGGGTAGTCGAGCAGGACCGCCGCTCCATACTCGCCGACGAAGGCTGCTTTTCTTTCTTCGATGATGCGGATGTCCTGCATTTGCTCGTCGCTGTAGTCGGAGTAAAGGCCCGATCGCGGGCTGCCGGCCCCATCGGTCACTGTCACCCCGGCGAACCATCGATCGCTTCGACCGAAACACTCGAGGATGCCGTGATGCGCCATGATCGGAATGTCGTCCTGGTGGGCGCCGACAGCCATGTGGGTCGTCCGGGCGAGGGCGTCGTCCGGGGTAACCCCGTCCGGTACGAAGACTTGGGCACCGTCATTGGTCAGTTTCGTCATTAGGCCTCGCTCGGGATCTGGGGAAGGGACGCAGCCGCAACCGACTGCCCGACCCGCTTCATCTTCTCGTCGGGGACATGGAGTTGAATTGTCAGCTCGGCGAACTCTGCAGAGAGCACGTTCTCGGCGGTGCGAACGATGATCTCGCCACCCACCCCCGAAGTGACCCTGCCAAGGACCAACACATGCTTGACATCGTAGAATTCGGCGTAATGGGCCAGGGCGTATCCGAGCCACACTCCGATAGTCTCGTAGATCGGTGGCACTCTCTCATCGCCCTCGTTCATCAAGTCCTGGATTGTCCTCAGCTTCTGCGCGGGCTCGAGGTCGCCATCGAGCGCAAGGCCTACCTTCTCCGCAAGTCGTATAACACCCGTCTGACTGAAATACTGAACCCCACATCCAACATCAGCCGACCACTCGTCGGCCGGCGCTCCTGCCTGGTAGTCGATTGGGGCGAAAGCCAGCTCGTTGAGCCACTTGGTGATGTTGCCATCGCTCGTCACATATCCGGCTGCCTCACTCGAACCCATCGCGATGCCGAGTACCGCGTTCTCTTTGAGACTCATCGAGCCGGCGAGCGCAGTGACCTCTCCATCATTGACAATGCTGAGGGGAACGTCCCAATCGTCACGAATCCGCACAAACAGATTCTTTGCCTCCTTTTCAAATGACTCTTCCGACAGGCCCCTGAAAAGCGAGGCTGCGCGGACCTGGTCATTGATCCATACGCCGGCAGAGCTGCCTCCGATTGCGTCGACCCGCGGAAGGTGGGCGGCGGCTGTGCGCAACCCTGAGGTGATGTGCTCGTAGTGATAGGCGATGTTGTCCTCGTCCCGAGGAAGCCAGGGGAACTCGTCCGAGAACACGGGGGTGCCTTCGATGACCGCGCTCACCTTGTAATCGCTGGCACCGAGATCGAAACCGATGCGACATCCGTTCAGATGGCGGCCGAGCGGCACGGTCGGTTCGTGCGAAGCAGTGATCTCTTCGCAGTCGACCGATTCGACGCGTAAAGGTGATCCATAGATCCTGGTCATGAAGTCGAAA
>JAUVQS010000087.1 GCA_030598025.1 Acidimicrobiia bacterium
CCCTCATCTCACTTTGAGCCGCATCCGCCCTCCGCAGGACGTGATCAGACTGATCGCCGGCACAGAAGACCTCCGGGTGCGTACCAGCGTCGACGCCGTAACGTTGTTCAGGAGCCATCTCGGGCGTGGGACGGCCCACTACGAGATGTTGGAGCGTTTCGATCTCAGCCAACCCTTATCCTCATTGGCTGATGACTGATGGCTCAAATCCCGATTTCCTTGCCTCCGAACACATGTTCGCCTAATCTCCTGAACGACTCGAAGTATTTGTCACAGTGGCGTCGTACGGTTGGGGAAGAAGTAGATGAAAGGGAAAACTGTGGAGAATGACAAGTCTCTCGATGTGGCCAAGGCACAGATCGAGCGCCAATTCGGCAAAGGCGCCATCATGCGACTCGGTGAGAGCGCGACTCAGCGGCTGCCCTCGATCTCAACCGGAGCTCTCTCCCTCGACATAGCGCTCGGCATCGGTGGCGTACCTCGAGGCCGAGTTGTCGAGATTTTCGGTCCGGAATCCAGCGGTAAGACGACGCTCGCCTTGCACGTGGTGGCAGAAGCGCAGCGCAACGGTGGCATCGCTGCATTCATTGATGCCGAACACGCGCTGGATCCTATCTATGCCAAGGCCCTTGGCGTAGACGTGGACGAGTTGTTGATTTCTCAACCCGACACTGGTGAGCAAGCGCTTGAAATAGCCGACATTCTGATCCGGTCGGGAGCCCTAGATGTAGTCGTCATCGACTCGGTGGCCGCACTGGTTCCCCGGGCCGAGATCGAAGGTGAGATGGGCGATACACACGTTGGCCTGCAGGCTCGGCTGATGTCGCAAGCTCTGCGGAAACTCACCGCCAACATCAACAGGTCGCAGACCACCGCCGTGTTCATCAATCAACTCCGTGAGAAGATCGGCGTGATGTTTGGATCACCTGAGGTAACCCCGGGAGGCCGAGCGCTCAAGTTCTACTCGACCGTGAGAATTGACATCCGGCGCATCGAAGCGATCAAGGATGGCCAGGAAAACGTCGGGAACCGCGTCAGAGCGAAGGTCGTAAAGAACAAGTTGGCTCCGCCGTTTCGCCTGGCCGAGTTCGACATCATGTTCGGAGAGGGGATTTCCCGGGAGGGGAGCCTCCTCGACGTGGCAGTCGAGCAGGGAATCGTGCGAAAGAGCGGTGCCTGGTACAGCTACGACGATGACCAGCTGGGACAGGGGAGGGAGGCCTCCAAGCGCTTCTTGCGGGAGAACCCTGCGGTAGTAGTTCAGCTCCAGGCCAAGGTCATGGAGGCGGTCGGTCTCATCGAAACTGAGGATGAAGCAGTCGAAGAGGCGACCGAGGAAGAGCTAACCGACGACCGCTGAGCCTCGCAGAGCGGTTTTGCGGGGCGTTTTCGGGGTCAACCTAGGTTCTATACCGAAAACGCCCTCGGTCGGGTACTATGTGTAACCAGCACACATAAACAACACTGAAACACTGAACAACTGTGGTCGAGATACAGAGGAGAAACGGAAGGAAAACGAAGCTCTAACGAATTTCCGTTCCGTTCGTGTGTGTGCCGAGCCGGCTGGCTCGGCATGTCTGTATCTCCCGCAGGAAGGCGGGAACGATGGAACCGTTCTGGACGTTGGCAATCGGCGTTCTAGCGGTCTTGCTCGGTGCGGTGATCGGGTTCTTTGGAGCTCGCTCGAACCGTCGACGGGCTCACGGGGATGCCGAAACGAGTGCCGGCGAAGTACTTGGTAACGCCAGACTCGAGGCCCAACGGCTGCTGTCGAGAGCTGAGGAAGAGGCGAGGGCGATCGCGGAGACATACCGCGACCGGGAGGATGCCACTCTCGAGCACCGGCGGATTGAGATTCACACGTCTCAGGATCGACTCGCAACGCGGGAGGAGACTCTCGAGCAGCGTGCCTCCAATCTGGCGCAGCGAGAGCAGCTTCTCATTCAACGCGAGTCTGAGCTGGGTGACCAACGTGCCGACGTTGACTCGCTACGTGAAGAGGCTCGTGCATCTCTCGAACGCACGGCCGGCTTCGATGCCAAAGCGGCCAAGCAAGAGCTGATGGCCGAGGTGGAGGACGAAGCGCGCCGCGAGGCGATGGTCATGGTTCGTGACATGGAGGTCAAGGCTCGCGAGGAATCCGAACGCCGGGCTCGCAGGATTCTCACGACTGCCATTCAGCGGCTGTCGGCAGAGGTTGTGACCGAGAGCACCGTTTCTGTGGTCGAGTTGCCGAGTGATGAGATGAAGGGCCGCATTATCGGCCGGGAGGGTCGGAATATCCGGGCCTTTGAGGCGATCGCAGGCGTCAACCTGATCGTCGACGACACGCCGGAAGCCGTTTCTGTGTCTTCTTTCGATCCGGTGCGACGTGAGATAGCGCGGATTACCTTGGAGAAACTGGTCACCGACGGCAGAATCCACCCGGCTTCAATCGAGCAGTCATTTGAGAAGGCGAAAGCCGAAGTCGAGCAAAGCGTGCGCGACGCCGGTGAGTGGGCCTTGCTCGAGGTGGGGATGGCTCGAATGCATCCTGAACTCGTGACGCTCCTTGGTCGACTCAAGTACCGGACGTCCTACGGGCAGAACGTGTTGAACCATGTGGTCGAGTCTGCTCATATCGCCGCGATGCTGGCGTCGGAGATCGGTATCGACCTCGGTCACGCCAAGCGAGCTGCTTTGCTGCACGACATCGGCAAAGCGATCACCCATGAGGTAGAGGGCTCGCACGCGCTGATAGGCGCCGAGATCGCTCGTCGGTTCGGTGAGGACCCGGCGGTGGTGCACGGGATAGAAGCCCACCACAACGAGATTGAGCCGCGCACACTCGTGGCTGTTCTCGTTCAAGCCGCCGATGCTGTTTCGGCCGCACGCCCGGGGGCACGGCGCGAGGCTCTCGAGTCATATGTCCGGCGTCTCGAACGGCTTGAGGATCTGGCCGGAGCGTTCGACGGTGTGGACCGGGTGTTCGCCATGCAAGCCGGCCGCGAGGTGCGAGTGGTGGTTGATCCGGGAACTCTCGATGATCTCGAGGCTTCCGATCTCGCCAGACGGATTGCTCGCCAGATGGAAGAGGATCTCCAGTATCCGGGTCAGATTCAGGTGACTGTGATCCGGGAGTTCCGGGTAACCGACTACGCTCGCTAACCCTCATGACTCCACCTGTGCTGATTGCTGAGCCCACTCGTAAGGAGCGTCGCCGTCCCACCAGGGAGGGCAAGACGTACTTCCTGCGCACATTCGGTTGTCAGATGAATGAGCACGATTCTGAGCGCATCGCCGGCCTGTTCGAGTCGGATGGTATGTCACCGGTCGGGGACTACGAATCCGCAGACGTTGTGTTCATCAACACCTGCACGATCCGGGAAAACGCCGACAACCGTCTGTATGGACATCTCGGTCAGCTGAAGCAACTGAAGGACGCCATGCCGGGCAAGGTTCTGGTGGTCGGCGGTTGTGCGGCTCAGAAGGATCGAGAGATCGTTCGCCGGCGAGCCCCTTGGGTTGATGTTGTTCTCGGCACTCACAATCTCGACCGTGTGCTGGATCTGATGGATCACGCTCAGGAGTGGGGGCCGGTAACCGAGATTGCCGATGAGCTCCAGAGCATGCCGTCGGACCTTCCGGTGCGACGAGAATTGGAGCATTCCGCGTGGGTGACCATCCAGGTCGGCTGCAACAACACATGCACATTCTGCATTGTCCCCTCGGTTCGAGGGACCGAGATCAGCCGGCGACCCGGCGATATCGTCCGGGAAGTTGAACGGCTCGCCCGCGATGGGGTCGTCGAGGTGACGCTGCTTGGTCAGAACGTCAACACCTATGGACGAGATTTGGCGATCGATGGCCGACGGCGTCCGATTTTCGCTGAGGTGCTTCGCCGAGTCGGCGAGGTGGACGGAATCCGTCGCATTCGGTTCACGAGTCCCCATCCAGCCGATTTCCGAGAGGATGTGGCACTGGCCATGGCCGAGACAGAGGCCGTATGCGAGCAGCTTCACCTCCCTCTCCAATCGGGCAGCTCCCGGGTCCTGGCCGGGATGCACCGTGGATACAACGTCGAGCGCTACATGTCGCGGCTGGAACTCGCTCGCCGTATCATTCCCGACCTGGCCGTTTCGACCGACATCATCGTGGGGTTCCCCGGCGAGACCGAGGAGGACTTCCAGTTGACATTGGACGTCGTGAAGGAAGCCCGATTCGACCAGGCTTTCATGTTTCAGTTCTCACCGCGCCCTGGTACCGACGCCGCTTTGCGCGTCGATGAGTTCGTCGCGGCGGAGATCGCTCAGGAGCGATTCGAGCGCCTTCTCGACCTCCAATCCGTGATCTCAGTCGAGCGCAATAGAGCTCAACTCGGAAAGCGCGTCGAGGTCCTCGCCGAAGGACCATCCAAGAAAGACGCGTCGATCGCGACGACGCGCACCCGTGGCGGGCGAGTTGTTCATATTCCCGGCGACTTCGCACCGGGGACATTCTTCAACGTCGAGGTGACCGGCGCCGCAAAGCATCATCTATTCGGGAGTTTGATCTGATCGAGATCTATGCCGTGTTGGGCCCGACGGCCTCTGGCAAGTCTGAAGTCGCTCTGCGGATTGCCGAGGACATCGGAGCAGAGATCATCTCGGTTGATTCGATGCAGGTGTATCGCCGCATGGACATCGGTACGGCCAAACCCGACCCGGCCGACCGGGCCCGGGTTCAACATCACGGTATCGATCTGGTTGAGCCGTCCGACTCATTCAGCGTTGCCGAGTTTCAGCAGGTGGGTCGGGCCGTAATCGAGACGTCGTCCGTTCCCATTGTCATCGTTGGCGGCTCCGGACTTCATTTTCGGGCGCTGGTCGACCCGATGCAGTTTCGCCCCCACGACGCTGCGGTGCGGGCCGAAGTGGAGCAGTTGACTCATGAACAGGGCGTCACTCGACTCCTCAGCCTCGATCCGGGTGCTGCGGACCACATTGATATCTTCAACCCGCGGCGGGTGACGAGGGCCCTGGAGGTTGCCGACCTGACGGGAGAAACTCCAACCGCCCTTGCCTCCAGCGCGGAGCGGCGGAGTGTCTTGGCCTATGAGCCCCTTTTGGCGTTCAAAGCAATCGCGCTTGATCCAGGTGAAGGTCTGAAGGATCGGGTCACCCAGCGTCTGGACTCGATGGTCGAAGACGGACTTGTCGATGAGGTTGGCGCCATTGCAGACGAAATGGGTCGGACCGCCCGCCAGGCGGTTGGCTACAAGGAATTGTTGCCGGTGGTGGCAGGAGAGATGGCACTGTCGGATGGTATCGATGCCGCTCGCCGGGCGACCCTCGCTCTGGCCAAGCGCCAGCGCACCTACTTCCGCCGTGACCCGCGACTGAAATGGTTACCGTGGACCAACGACATCGACGAACTTCTTCGATCGGCGAGCGAGGCTTTGAGGAGCTGAGAGTGGATTTCACGAAGATGGAAGGTCTGGGCAACGATTTCGTCGTGTTCGATGGACCCCTCAGCCTGAACACAGACACCATCGCGGCGTTGTGCGATCGTCGCCGGGGCGTTGGCGCCGATGGCGTGCTGATCGTCTCGGCGCTCGGAGTGGATCAGGTGAAGATGGAGTACTTCAACGCCGACGGCGGTGCCGCTGAACTGTGCGGCAATGGGCTGCGGTGCGTCGCCCGCCACGCCGTGGACGAGGGCCTTGTTGGTGGATCGGAGTTCACCGTCGAGACTTCGATGGGGCATCGACGGGTCTCAATTCTCGATTCGGGTCGCGTTCGTGCGGAGTTGGGCCCGATTGAAGCCGCCCCTACTGATCGACTGGTCGACGGCCACTTGGTGCGGACCGTGGACGTTGGCAATCCGCATGCCGTCATATTCGTGGATGATCCAGGGTCGGCCCCCGTTGAGGAAATCGGGCCGGAGTTAGAGCACAACGCCGCCTTTCCCGATGGCACCAATGTCGAGTTCGTGACTGTGTGGTCGTTCGATGTGATCGACATGCGGGTTTGGGAACGTGGTGTCGGAGAGACTCTCGCCTGCGGGACCGGCGCGGCCGCGGTCGTTGCGGCGGCCGCGGCAAGCGGACGCTCGGCGACGAAGGCGACGGTCCGACTGCTCGGCGGCCCACTTGACGTGGAGATCATCGAAGGAGTGGCGTGGATCACGGGACCCGCGACCTCCGTCTACACGGGAACCTGGCTCAGCTAGACGCAGTTCTAACGCACGGAACGAAGAACCGAGACAACCTTCCCGACCAGACTTATGCCGCCCTCAAACACCATCGGCTCATACGCCGGATTGGCGGGATGAAGGATCACACTCCCGTTGCGACGTTCGAGACGTTTGATCGTCGCTTCGTCATCAACGAGCGCAGCCACGATCTCACCGTCGACGGCATCATCCTGCCGTCGAACCACGACGTAATCACCGTTGAGGATCCCTGCTTCGACCATCGAGTCACCCTTGACTTCCAGCATGATCACCGGTCCGGAACCGACCAACTGCTGGGGGAGTGGGAAGACTTCTTCGATGTCCTCCTCAGCCAGAATGGGCGAACCGGCGGCGATACGGCCGACGAGGGGCACGTCGCGGGTGGGAGCATTCGAGCGTTTCGGTGAGTCATCGCGGGCGACGACTTCAA